>JACCSI010000593.1 GCA_013813075.1 Acidobacteriota bacterium
GGATTGAACGGCCGCGCGGTGGTGTTGTCCTGCTGGTCGAACCCGGTCAGCACGCCAGTGTTGCCGATTTGATTGGAGATCCAGACGTACGCCGGTCGGCCGGTGAACACGCCGGTGCCGCCGCGAATCTGGGTGCGCAAATCGCCGGTGACATCCCAATTGATCCCCACGCGCGGCGACCACAGGATTTTCGGTTCCGGCAAGTCGCCCGACGAGTACTGGACGCCCTGACCGGCCTCGTCGCGGAAGGTCAGGCTGTCGGCGTTGCTGTTCGCATAGCCGGTCTTTCCAAAGACCGGCACATCGAAGCGGACACCTGCGGTGACCGTCAGGTTACTGCGCGGCCGCCACTCATCCTGCGCGTAGGCGCCACCATAGAGCACTTCGAGAGGCTGTACCGGTTTGTCGACACCGGGGATGTTCAGGTAGCGCACCTGGAAGCGGCTGAGGGTCACGGGAGACGTCGTCCGATTTGGATCGGCGACGAAGCCATTGACGTCGGTGTAGAAGTCCGCGAGCGAGTTGTAGACATACGCGCTCTGCGACCCAGGAAAGAAGACGTTCTCCGATTCGTATCGTTCGAGGCTGGCGCCAAAGGTCAGCGAGTGGCGGTTGCCGAATCGCGTGAAGTTATCCTGCAACTGGAACGTGCTGTAGCGCAACTCGTTGTTGGGCGTGAACGGCTCCGAGCCGAACGACGTGTAGGCGATGTTTTGTTCGAAGATATCGACGAGCGGGAAAAACGCCCCACGAGACGCGCGGCTTTCGTCCTGCTTGGTGAGGCCGATGATCAGGCTGTTCGACATGTTGCCGCCGACGATCGCATTCCACTCGCCAATACCCGAGCGGATGTTTTCGAGAATCTGGTAGTTGGAATTCTGGAAGCTCAAGTAGTTGGTGCTGCCCGGCGCGCGGCCGCGGCCGAGCGATCCAGACCCTGAGATGCCGACATCAGTGCTCGAATCGAGGTGGCTGTAACGGAAGCTCACCTTGTTGTTGTTGTTCAAATTGAAGTCGTTGCGCAGCAGATAGCGGCGCGCCGGCGTGACATCGTCGTAGTTCTCGTAGGGGCCGGTCTCGTAATTGAGTCGCTGCGACGCGAATGCGCTGAGCGCGTTCAGGTCCGATGCCAGTACCCGCGTCTTACTGCCGGTGGCGGTCTCACCGCCGGCATTGGCCTTGAACGTCGTCAATGGCCGCGTCTCCTCTTCGTCTTCGAAGTTGAAGAACGCAAACAGCCGGTTCGGGACGATCGGCCCTGACGCCCAGACGCCGGTATCGCGGAACGTAAAGGTGCCGGGATTGAAGGGAAGGCCCCTGGCTTCGGTTCCGACGAACTCTTCGTTGCGGAAGCGGTGATACACCGATGCCGAAATACGGTTGCTGCCACTCCGCGTCACGGTGTTGACGCCGGCGCCCACGAAGTTGCCCTGGCGGACATCGAACGGCGCGACGTTGACCTGGACCTGTTCGATCGCCTCGAGCGAGATCGGCGCGACGCCGGTTCGTTCGCCAGGTGCGCCCGCCAGACCAAATGAGTTGTTGAAATAGGAACCGTCGACGGTGATGTTGTTGAGGCGATTGTCTTGACCGCCGAATGACATGCCACTGGCCTGCGGCGTCAAACGGGCAATGTCGTTGATACGCCCGGAGACCGTCGGTAACGTCGCGATCTCGGTGCGGCTGACCGAGGTGGCGGCGCCTGTGCGCGCAGAGCTGAAGACGGTATCGGATTGGGCGGTGACGGTGACCGTCTCGGTGACGGTGATCCCCTGCACCGCGAATGAGAGATCGGTTCCGACCCCGAGGTTGACGATGATGTCCGTCTGCGTGGACGGCTCGAATGCGGCGGCGCCCGTGCCGGTGTAGGCCACGGTGACGCTATAAGGACCCCCGACGCGCATGTTGGGGATGGAGAATCGGCCATCTGCACGGGTCGTGGCTTCGTAGCTGGTGCCGGACGGCTCGTGAATCGCGATGACGTTGGCACCCGCCACAGGTTGCTTCTGCGCATCGACGACGACGCCCGATATCTGGCCGCTGGTGACGCCCTGGGCTGATGCCGCGGCCGCGCTTCCAACCAACGCGCCAACCCTCAACAGGGCGAGGATTATCTGTCTCATCTCACTCCTCCGTCTTTCCACTGCTTTGCTCGATTTCGGGTGCGCAATTGCGAATCTGGCCGCGGTGTAAACCGTTCGACGATACCACTGGGGCGTTACGCAAGAGTAAACGAAAACGGCGTCAGCGTCGGCGCCGTCCGGCGGCTGGATCCGCGGTTCCTTGGGGTGTGAGGTTCACCCGCCAAGACATAAAAAGGCCGCCCCGCTCGTGGCGGGACGGCCTCACAGCTTACAGCGTGGCGCGGTGTTCTACTGGGTGCCGGCGGCCTTCTGTTTGCGCAGTTCAGTTGCCTTGTCGCGGAGCTGGTCGGCCTCGCGGAGCAGTTCCTTCTGCTTGACGGGGTCTTTCTCGAGGTTGGCCTGCAACCGTAACAGCAAGTTCTTGTAGGCGACGGCTTCCATATAGTCGCCTTTGATCGAAATGGCCTTGTCAACCGCCTGAATGCCCTGAAGGACGTAGTCTTTTTTCTGCACGTCGGTGAGGCGGAAGTCGCGGTAGGCCTTATCCCAGTAGTAGGTGGCCAGCGTCTGGAACGCCTCGGGGTTATTGGGCTCGACCCGGGTCCGTTCGCTGACCGCAGCGATGGTCTTGTCGAAGTCGCCCTGGCTGTTATAGAAGCCTGCCAGCTGCATATACACCGCCGGGTCATTGGGCCGTACTTCCTTGGCCTTCAGGTACGTCTGCTCGGCCAGCTCGTATTCGCCGGAATCGGCGTAGATGTCGGCTAGCACGAAATAGTTGGTCGGCTCGTTGGGTTCGAGCTCGATCATGGCCTTGACCACTGGTTCGGCCTGGGTCGGGTCGTTCATCTTGTCCGGTCCGTAGGCGGCGACCAGATACTGCAGCGCGAGAGTCCGCATCTTTGGATCGTTGGTGATCTTTTCGGATGCCAGCTTGTAATTCGCGATGGCCTTGTCGAGATAGCCGTCGTTGGCCGCTTCGCCCTTGCGCGTCGGCCGATACATGTTGTCGTACGAGTTGGCGAGATAGAAGTAGGCACAACCTGGACTCGCGCCGCAGCTGTTAATCGCGTCGTTCGGGTCGTGTTGAATGACCTCTTCATACTTGGCAGCCGCCTGACGCCAATCGCTGCCGGCGTAGAGCTTGTTGCCGTCCTTGAACGCCTTCATGGCGCGCACTTCGTTCATCTTGCCGCAGCCGGCGAGTGCAACCCCTAAACCCAGCACGAGCGCCAGAGCTGCCGAAGAACCGATCTTCATCGTCTCCCCCTCAATATCCCCGATCCACAGAACGCACCAAACCGGCACAGACTCCTACGCCGACTGCGTCTTTTCAGGATCCCATCAACCGTGTAGATCCGGCGATCAAGAACGGCGAGTATAGCCCCGTTTCTTGACCCCCCGCAACCCCGCTCCTATGATTGGTGCAGCACAAGTCGAAGGCAACCGGCAAAACCTGTCCCAAACTGCCTTCCTGAAAGGTTTAGACACCGCCCAACATGATTCGATTCGAGGATCTGCTCGAAAAAATCCGGGGTTACAGCCCCGATGCGGACCTCGAGCTGCTGCGGCGGGCCTACGTGTTTTCGGCGCTCGAACACAAGGGACAGGTGCGCCATTCGGGAGAGCCCTATCTCGTCCACCCCCTTGAAGTCGCCGACATCCTCGCCGACATGAAACTCGATGTTGTCTGCGTCGCGTCCGGCCTGCTCCACGACGTCGTCGAAGACACCCTCACCAGCATCGAACGTATCCGAGACACCTTCGGTCACGACGTCGCGCATATCGTCGAAGGCGTGACGAAAATCAGCGCCATCCGGTTTTCGACGACGGAAGAACGGCAGGTCGAGAACTTTCGCAAGATGCTGCTCGCCATGGTCGACGACATCCGGGTCATCCTGGTCAAGTTGGCCGACCGGCTTCACAACATGCGCACCTTGCAATACATGTCGGACGACCAGCGCGTGCGCACGGCGCAGGAGACCCTCGATATTTACGCGCCGATCGCCAACCGCCTGGGCATGGCGAAAATCAAGAACGAACTCGAAGAGTTGTCGTTCAAGTATCTCGAACCCACCGGCTACGAATCGCTGCGGTCGCGTGTCGAAGCGAAACGGCGCGCGACTGAAGGCGTGATCGAGGAGCTGCTCAACGAGATTCGTTCCAAGTTGCAGGACGCCCAGGTGCCGGTGACCCGCATCGATGGCCGCATCAAGCGCCTGTTCAGCATCTGGCTCAAGCTCAAACGCCAGAAGATTGAACTCGATCAAGTGTACGACTTCGTCGCGTTACGCATCGTCACGTCGAGCATCAAGGATTGTTACGCGGCACTCGGCATCATTCACCAGACCTGGTCGCCGGTGCCTGGCCGTATCAAGGACCTGATCGCGATGCCGCGGCCGAACGGCTACCAGTCACTGCACACCTCGGTCATCAGCGAGCACGGGTTTCCCTTCGAGGTGCAAATTCGCACCGAAGAAATGGACCGGCGCGCCGAGGAAGGAATAGCGGCGCACTGGAAATACAAGGAAGGCCGGGTCGGCGCCGGCCGCGATGAACAGTACTTCCAGTGGCTGCGTCAGTTGCTCGAATGGCAGCAGGAGGTCCGCGACCCGCAGGAGTTCCTGACCAACCTGAAAATCGACCTGTATCCCGAAGAGGTGTACACGTTTACGCCGCGGGGCCAAGTGAAGGTGCTGCCGCGCGGGTCCACGCCCGTGGATTTTGCCTACGCGATTCATACGGATGTCGGCCACCGCTGCGTGGGTGCGCGCGTCAACGGCCGGATGGTGCCGCTTCGCGCCAAGCTGAAGAACGGCGACATCGTCGAAATCATTACCAACCCGAGCCACAAGCCCAGTCGCGACTGGCTCAACTTCGTCACCACGTCGCGCGCACGCAACAGGATCAAGCACCTCATTCAGGCTGAAGAGAAAGAGCGCGCCGTCGAACTCGGGCGCAAGCTTCTTGAAAAGGAATCGCGGCGCTACGACCTCAACCTGAACAAGCTGCTCGAATCCGAGGGGCTCACCAAAGCCGCCCAGGCCCTGGGCTTCCACAACGATGAAATCTTCGCGCAGATCGGCTACGGCAAGCTGTCGGCCAAGCAACTCCTCGACAAGCTCGTGCCACAGGGGGAACTGAAAGAAAAGGCGCCAGAGCATCCAGTCGTCTCCGCCGTCAAGCGCGTGCTCAGGTCCCCGGCGACGACCGACCGCATCGTGGTGCGCGGCATCGACGAACTGATGGTGTTCCGCGCCCGATGCTGCAGCCCGATTCGCGGAGAACAGATCATCGGCTACATCACGCGCGGCAAAGGTGTGTCCGTGCACTCTGCCACGTGCTCAAACGTGCTGAATCTCCAATACGATCCGGAACGCCGTATCGAGGTGGAGTGGGACAAGGGGACCGACGTCGCGCCTTATACTGTGCGATTGACGATGCAGGTCGAAGACCGGAAAGGCATGATCGCGGAGTTGAGCTCGCGCATCGCCGACATCAACACCAATATTCTGTCGCTCGAGGCGTCAACGCGCGGCGAAGACCCTCATGCGCGAATCGACATGACCGTGGAAATTCAAGATCTGAAGCATCTGGACAAGGTGATCAAATCGATTCGCGGCGTCGAAGGTGTGATTGGCGTCGAACGGGCAGTGACGCGTTGATCAGGCACGAGGCACGATCACAGAGGAAAGCGCAGGCAGGCTCCGCCGCCGCGGGTGCGTGACTACTCGATCACCGCGATAGCGTCGATTTCGACACGCACGTCTCTGGGCAGGCGTGCCACCTGCACCGTCGCACGTGCCGGATACGGCTCCGAGAAATACGCGGCGTAGATATCGTTGACGACTGCAAAGTCGTTCATATCGGCCAGGAAGATTGTGGTCCGCGCCACCTGCTCAAAGGTCGCGCCGCCCGCCTTCAGCAGCTCGCCGAGGTTTTCCATGACACGTGTCGTTTGGACGCGGATGTCCCCCTCGACGAGCTGACCGCTCGCCGGGTCGAGAGGAATCTGACCCGAAAGGAAAAGGAGATTGCCGACACGCAGCGCCGGCGAATACGGACCAATCGCGCGCGCCGCCGTCGGAGACGTGATGACCGAACGGGCCATCTATGCGGCCTTGACGACCTTCTGCGAGCGGATGCAGCGGGTGCACGCCTTGATCCGTTTGACGCCACCGTTCACGGCCGCGCGCACGGTCTGCAAGTTGGGTTCGAAACGGCGTGGGCGCACGTTGTGGGCGTGAGAGACGCGCCGACCAACGACTGGGCCCTTGCCGCAAATATCACAGCGCATTGCCATAGCTAAGCTTTCCTAAAAGTGGCCCGGCGCACGCTCAGTCTGCGCGGGCCGGGGCAAACCTCGAGTTTAGCACTACAGTGGTTGTCTCACAGACATAGCTTCCGTCGCAGAGATCGCCGTTCGCGAGCGGTCGCAATCCTTCGTCAATCAGCCAGCCAACACTGTGGCAGCATCAGTGCAGCCGGCGCTACTGCAGTTTCGCGAAGCCGCGGCGACCGAGAGACTTGGAACGATGCCCTTTTCGGCGAGTAAATCGCCATTCCTGCGGCTGCGGGTTGGAATCCACTTTCGTAGAGCCGGAGGACGTCGGCGTCGCTGGTCAGCGATACGCGTTCGCTGACCTCCGATAGGACCTCAACAAACCCCACGAATTTCTTGGACAGCTCAGCGAAGATCGGCGCCAGGACGTCGTCGCTCCGGCCCAGCGACCCATAGGCGTATCCGCCCAGCGACACGTAATAGTCCACGTCCACTAGTCGACGTCGAAGTCTGTCGGAGAAGAATCCGGAGTCGCCCAGACGCGTGAATTCGGCCAGCAAGCTGACGACTTAGTAGGAGGTGAGGGGTTGCGGGTGAAGACGCTGCCGGTCGCACGCGGCCTCAACCCGTTCTTTGAAAAACTCCAGCGGCGTCTGGGCGGCAGACAAGACCGAGGTGACCGATGGCCGAGCCGCTCGTCAACGCGGTGGGTCGAAGCGTGTGCTGCAGGGAAC
>JACCSI010000603.1 GCA_013813075.1 Acidobacteriota bacterium
CCACCCGGTTGGCAATTTCGTCGTCCCACACGCACACGGCGCCGATGCTGACGGACTGCTGCCCGACAATCTTCGGCATGCCGATCATCAAGGAGGAACAGACCCAAATCGACCGTTACACGAAGGAGCTGACCGACAAGCTGGAGCAGGTCGGGCTGGCCGCGCTCGCGGACCTCAAGCCCGGGCGAATCGAGTACGGCATCGGCAGCGTCGGTTTCGCGATCAATCGCCGCACCAAGGGTGGGCCGGTCGATCACGACCTGCCCGTGATGGCGGTGCGCGGACCGGGCGACACGCTCCGCGCGGTCTTCGTCAGCTATGCCTGCCACTGCGTCACGCTCTCGGACAACAAGATCAGCGGCGACTGGGCCGGGTACGTGCAGTAACTCGTGCAAAAGGAGCACCCGGGCGCGATCGCGCTGACGAGCATCGGCTGCGGCGCGGACGCGAACCCCAGCGAACGCGGCAGTGTCGAGATCGCGACGCGGCAGGGGCGGCAAATCGCGACGGAGGTTGCGCGACTGCTGACGAGCGGGCTCACGCCGCTCTCGGCGCCGATTGCCACGACGCTCCGCCGCATCGACCTCCCGTTCGACACGCACCCGACGCGAGCGCAGTGGGAAGCGACCGCCAGGCAACTGGACGCGGCCGGACATCACGCCCGCGTGAACTTGGCGCGGCTCGACCGCGGCGAGCAGCTCCAGACCGCGCTCTCGTACCCGATCCAAACCTGGAACTTCAGCGACCAGCTCGCGATGGTCTTCCTGCCCGGCGAGGTCGTTGTCGATTATTCGCTTCGCCTTAAACGCGAGTTCGACCGCAACCGCATTTGGATCAACGCTTATTCGAACGACGTGCCGTGCTACATCCCCTCGGAGCGGATCCTCAAAGAGGGCGGCTACTGACCTGCCCCCCGAATCCGCGTCCAGCGAGAAGTAGAATTTTCTGCTAGTTTTTCAGGTCACGACGGCCCGGCGAAGCCGGGCGGGAGATGGCCATGAAGAAGTCGAAGTTTTCGGAGGAGCAGATCGCCTTCGCGTTGCGGCAGGCCGAATCGGGAACGACGGCTGAGGAGATCTGCCGGAAGTTGGGGATCTCGCAGCCGACGTTCTACAAGTGGAAGAAGAAGTTCGCCGGGATGGGCGTCAGCGAGGTCCGGCGGCTCAAGCAGCTGGAGGAGGAGAACCGGAAGCTCAAGCAGCTGGTGGCGGACCTGAGCCTGGACAAGGCGATGCTGCAGGAGGTGGTTAAAAAAAAGCTTTGAAGCCGGCTCGCGAACGCGAGCTGGCCAAGGAACTCCAGGAGATATGGTCCATCAGCGAGCGACGCGCCTGCCGGGTGATCCAGATGAGCCGGCGGACCAAGCGGTACGTGTCGGCGAAGGATCCGCAGGAGCCGCTGAGGATGAAGCTGAGGGACCTGGCCGGGGCGCGGGTGAGATATGGGTACCGGCGTCTGGGCATTCTGCTGAAGCGGGAAGGATGGAAGGTGAACCACAAGCGGGTTTACCGGCTGTATTGTCAGGAGAACCTGGCGGTACGGACCAAGCGTCCACGGCGACACGTGACGGCCAAGCCACGGGAGGACCGTGCTCCCGCCGGGCGGATCAACGACTGCTGGAGCATGGACTTCATGTCCGACCAGTTGTTCGACGGAAGGAATCTGCGGGTGTTAACGATTGTGGATAACTTTACGCGGGAGAGCCTGGCGGTGGAGGTGGGCGCCGGGTTCACCGGTCACGCGGTGGCCGGGGTTCTCGGCCGGATCGCGGCGCGTCGTCGGCAGTTCCCCAAATCGATCCGGGTGGACAACGGCCCGGAGTTTACGAGCAAGGCGTTGGACCAGTGGGCGTACCTGAACAAGGTGACGCTGGACTTCAGCCGGCCGGGAAAGCCCACCGATAACGCGTTCATCGAGTCGTTCAACGGCCGGTTGCGGACGGAGTGCCTGGACCAGCACTGGTTCATGTCGTTGGAGGATGCGCGGCGGAAGTTGGAAGCGTGGCGGATCGAGTACAATGAGGTGCGACCTCACAGCTCGCTGGGGAACCTGGCCCCCAGCGAGTTCGTTCGAGCACGCCAGGGTGCCCCGGCCTGAACGAACGAGCAGGAGATTTATCGCTTCGACTGGTACCAAGATGGGGTCAGGGTCAGCCGGACGACGCTTTTCTCTGGGAATGGCCTGGTTTCTGGGCGCTCTCTTGATGGGCGCCGGTTGTTTGGTCTCGTGCGCCGCACCACCGGCTCAGTCCCAATCCAACCAGACCGTTTTGCGGCTGGCCGCAAACGGCCAAGCCTTGCAACCAATTGTCATCGCCGCCGATGCCTCCGATGACACCAAAGCCGTCGCCGAAGAATTGCAAAAGTACTTGAACCAAATCAGCGGCGCTGAATTTGAAATCAAGACCGGCGACGGTAAAAGTGGCATCGCGGTCGGAACGGCGAAAGATTTTCCCGCGCTGAAATTGGAAAGAATGTTCGATCTCGCCGACCCGACGCAACGCGAAGATTATTTGCTGCGTTCGCACGCCGGCGGAGTACTCCTTCTCGGCGCGACTGGCCTGGCGGTTGAACACGCGGTTTGGGATTTCCTGCATCGCCTGGGCTACCGCCAATTCTTCCCCGGCAAAAACTGGGAGATCGTGCCGAGTACTCCCGACCTGAAAATCGCCGTCGATGTCAAAGAGCATCCCGACTACTATTCACGGCGCATCTGGTTCACTTACGGCACCTGGCCCGAAAACACCGCTGAGCATCAGCAATGGAGCGCCCGCAACCGCGCCACGCAGGGCATCACGATCAACAGCGGCCACGCCTACAGCCTGATCATCGCCCGGAACCAGAAAGAGTTTGACGCGCATCCGGAATACCTCAGCGAGGTGGATGGAAAGCGCACCGCAAAATTCAATATCGCCAACCCCGGCCTGCGTAAGCTGGTAGCGGATTGGGCGATTAGTGAGTTTGACAAGAATCCCGCAATGGATTCGATTTCGCTGGATCCCAGCGATGGCGGTGGTTGGGGACAAAGCGAGGAAGAAAAAAAGTTGGGCAGCATCAGCGACCGCGTCGTATTTCTCGCCAATACCGTCGCCGAAGCGGTCAACAAAAAATATCCCGGCAAATACGTCGGCATCTACGCTTACAACGAGCATTCGCCGCCGCCCACGATCCGCGTTCACCCCAACGTCATGGTCGGCGTCGCCACAGGATTTTACACCAGTGACATACCTCTCGACCAGCTCATCGCCGGCTGGAAAAAGCAGGGCGCAACCGTCGGCATCCGCGAGTACTACAACTTCATCGCCTGGACGTACGACATGCCAACCAAGTCGCGCGGCAGCGATCTCGAATATCTCAAAACCACGATTCCTCAATTCCACCGGCAGGGCGCGCGCTTTTTGTCCGCCGAATCGGGCGATGCCTGGGGCGTGGACGGGCTGGGCTATTACCTCGCCTCCCGCCTGCTGTGGGACACCGACGAAGCAGGGCGCGCCGATGAAATTATCAGTGATGTTTTCGAGAAAAGTTTCGGTCCGGCGCAGGGGCCGATGCGCGAATTTTACCAGCAGCTTTCGCCCACGACCAACCCGCTCTTTTCGCAAAACAGCCTGGGAAAAATGTATCGCGCCCTCGACGCCGCGCGTCGAAAAGCCGTTGACGCCGCGACGCTGGCGCGCCTCAACGACCTGTTGCTGTACACGCGCTACGTAGATTTGTACTGGCAGTATCAAGTGACCGAGGAAGCCGAGCGGCAAGCCGCGTTTGAAGCGCTGATCCGCCACTCTTATCGCATTCGGAGCACTCACATGACGCACAGCCTGGCTCTTTATCGCGATTTGCCGATGCGCAATAAAAAGATGACAGTGCCCGCCGACGCCGTCTGGAATATTCCCGAACCTCAAAACCTATGGAAGAGCAGCGAGCCTTACCCACAGCCCGAACTCGATGCTTTTCTCAAGACCGGAATCGAAAAATACGATGTGGTGGACATCGAGCCAAAAACCTTCAGCACCGATTTAGTGCCGGCCACGCCGCTGCAACTTCCGACGGTGAAGCCGGGCCGCTTCGCCAACATGATCCGCAGCACGCTCGATTTATATACCTGTATGTCGCCCGCGAACGACAAGCTAACGGTCGGTATGAATGCTGGAACAATCGGCCACAGCAGCCACGCTTATTTGAAACTGTTCCCCGGCGGCCAGCCGAAAGCTGAACAAGAAGATGATGACGCGCTTGCCGTCGCCACTGCCGCCGTGCCGTCGGGCGAAACGCAGCCCGAAATTATTTTGCAGTCGCAGCATGCTGGATTACACCGGCTGCACATTGATGTTCCAGGCGGCGCGAGCCTGACCTGGCAGCCCGGCGTGCCGATGACAATCGCCGCCGATCTCAAAGCGAATTACCGCTTTGTCGGCAGCTATTCGCTGTACTTCTACGTTCCCAAAGGCACAAAAATCGTCGGCGGCTACAGTGGCGGCCCCGGTCAATTGATGGATGGAAGCGGAAAAGCGATTTACACCTTCGACAAAAACGCTGCTTATTTCAAAGTGCCGGTTGCCGCCGGACAGGACGGCAAGCTGTGGAAATTCAATCATTGCGGCGGACAGCATTTGCTAATGACCGTTCCGCCGTATTTAGCGCGCAGCGGCGAGGAATTATTGCTGCCGCGCGAAGTCGTCGAGGCCGACGCGCCGCATTGATCGTTCCCACAGCGCACAGTCACCTCCGCTTTTTTGTCATAACCGCCCATAAAGCGTGGTTTTAGTGAAGTACTCGCCCGGAATGGGAGACATTTACGAATTGTAACAGAGCAAAAATCATGAATTGCAGTCTTTCTCGCGGCAAGCATTTG
>JACCSI010000627.1 GCA_013813075.1 Acidobacteriota bacterium
GGCTACGACGATGTCAAGGATGTCCGTCAAGGCAAGTTTTTCGAAGTCGAGCTTGAAAGCGGCGATGCCGCGACGGCCAAGGCGCGTGTCACGGAAATGGCCGACAAGTTGTTGGCTAATCCAGTCATCGAAAGTTATCGCGTCGAGATATTGTGAACTGATGAAGTTTGCCGTGGTCGTTTTCCCGGGCTCCAATTCGGACCGCGACGCCTGGTACGCGACGGAACAGGTGCTCGGCGAGCAAGCCGAACTCGTCTGGCACAAGGACGTTGACCTCGGCGGTCCCGACGCGGTGATTCTGCCCGGCGGCTTCGCGCACGGCGACTACCTGCGGACCGGGGCGATTGCGCGCTTCTCCCCGATCATGGCGGCAGTGCAGCGCTTTGCGGACCGTGGTGGACCGGTGCTCGGCATCTGCAACGGCTTTCAGATCCTGCTCGAGGCCGGGCTCCTGCCGGGCGCCATGGTCCGCAACAAAGGCATCAAGTTTGTGTCACGCCATGTGCACGTGCGGGTCGAGCAGCCCGACACACCGTTCAGCGCCGCATGCAGGCCGGGTCAGATCCTCGAGCTGCCGATCGCGCATGGAGAAGGCAACTACTTTGCATCGATTGCGGCGTTGGCGGAACTCGAGGCCAATCGCCAGGTGGTCTTTCGCTATACCGACGCTGACGGCAATCCGGGCGATGAAGGCAATCCGAACGGCTCGGTCAACCACATTGCCGGTATCTGCAACCGCGCCCGCAATGTCGTCGGTCTCATGCCTCACCCCGAGCGCGCCTGCGAGGCGGCCCTGGGCAGTGCGGACGGCCGTGCGGTGCTTCAATCCGTCGTGAAAGCATTGGCCGACCGCGTTGCACACCATGCATAACGCCATCGAGCGGACCGTTCTCGACCGTCACGGCATCAAGCCCGACGAGTACGAAAAAATTCTTCAGCTGCTGGGCCGCGAGCCCAGCCTCCTCGAGCTTGGGCTTTTTTCGGTGATGTGGTCGGAGCACTGCAGCTACAAGAGCTCTCGAGTGCATCTCCAGACCTTGCCCACCACCGGACCGCGCGTGGTGCAGGGACCGGGCGAGAACGCGGGCGCCGTGGACATCGGCGACGGCATGTGCGCCGTGTTCAAGATCGAGTCGCACAATCATCCGTCGTTCATCGAGCCGTATCAGGGTGCGGCCACCGGCGTCGGCGGCATCATTCGCGACATCTTCACCATGGGCGCGCGCCCGATTGCGCTGCTCAACGCGCTGCGATTCGGATCACTCGATACGCCACGCGCCCGCCGGATATTCGAAGGCGTGGTGGCCGGCGTGGGCGGATACGGCAACAGCATCGGCATCCCGACCATCGGCGGCGAAATTTACTTCGACGGCAGGTATTCAGGCAACCCACTGGTCAACGTGCTCTGCCTGGGGCTCGCCCACAAGGACGAGATCATCAAAGGCGCGGCGCACGGCGAAGGGAATCCTGTTTTCTACGTCGGCGCCAAAACCGGACGCGACGGCATCCACGGCGCGACGATGGCGTCGGCGGAGTTCGACGAGAACTCTGCTGAGAAGCGGCCTGCCGTGCAGGTGGGTGACCCCTTCATGGAAAAGCTTCTGATGGAAGCGTGTCTCGAGGTGATGCGCACCACCGCCGTCGTTGGGATCCAGGACATGGGTGCGGCCGGCCTGACATGCGCCACCAGCGAGATGAGCTCACGCGGTGGTACGGGCATGGATGTCGAGGTCACGCTCGTGCCTCAGCGCGAGACCGGCATGATCCCATACGAGATCATGCTGTCCGAGTCGCAGGAACGCATGCTGCTCGTGGTCGAGCACGGGCGCGAGCGCGAAGTTGAAGGGGTGTTCGCGAAATGGGACCTGCACGCGGTGAAGATCGGCACGGTCACCACCAGCGGGCGGGTGCGGCTGTTCGAGCATGGCACGCTCGTCGCCGATGTGCCGGCGCGGGCGCTGACCGATGAAGGACCGCTCTACCGTCGGCCGATGACCGAGCCGTCATGGCAACGACGGGTGCAGGAGTTGCACTTCGACACCCTCGGCCCGCCGGCTGATCCCGGCCACGCCTTTGCGGCGCTGCTCGACTCGCCGGTGATTGCGAGCAAGCGCTGGGCCTATCATCAGTACGATCACACCGTTGGCACCAACACCATTGCCGCGCCTGGCGCCTCGGCGGGTGTGGCGCGCGTCAAAGGCAGCCGGCGCGCGTTGGCCGTCTCGGTCGATTGCAACGGGCGATTCTGTTATCTCGACCCGTATCGCGGCGCGACGCTCGCGGTGGCAGAGTCGGCGCGTAATGTCGCGTGCGCCGGAGGCGATCCAATTGGCGG
>JACCSI010000646.1 GCA_013813075.1 Acidobacteriota bacterium
CCCGTGGCCCAAGGTGGCGCCTTTCATCGTCGCCCAGGTGGCGGGGGCGTTTGCCGCGTCGGCCGTCGTGTTCCTGACGTATTACGAAGCGTTTGGCGCTTTTGATGGCGGCGTCCGGCACGTGACGGGCGACTTGGCAACCGCCGGCATCTTCGCCACCTATCCGCAAGCGTTCCTCTCGACCATGGGGGGATTTATCGATCAAGTCGTCGGCACAGCCCTATTGATGGGCACGATATTGGCGGTCACGGACCCGCGAAACAACGCCACGCCCAGTTGGCTGACCCCCATCGTCGTGGGGGCCATTGTGACGGCCATCGGCGTCGCGTTCGGGTTCAACGCCGGCTACGCGATCAACCCGGCGCGAGACTTCGGGCCGCGCCTGTTTACCTTCGTGGCCGGATGGGGCGGCGACGTCTTTTCGGTTGCACGGGGGTGGTGGTGGGTACCAGTGCTGGCACCGTGTGTTGGCGCGGTGATTGGCGCCTACGTCTATGACGTACTGGTGGCACGGCACCATCCGCCCAGTTCCGTGGAGGTGCTGTGAGTCGTTTTGTCCTCGCTCTCGACCAGGGCACCACCTCGAGCCGGGCGATTGTCTTTGATCGCGGTGGGCATGCGGTATCGACCGCGCAGCGGGAATTTCCGCAGCTGTTTCCGGGCCCCGGGCATGTCGAGCACGACCCGGAAGCCATTTGGAGCACGCAGCTCGCCACCGCACGCGATGCGATCGCGCAGGCGGGTATCGGGCCGACGGAGGTCGCCGCGATTGGTGTCACCAACCAGCGCGAGACCACGGTGCTGTGGGAACGCGAGTCCGGGCGCCCTGTTGCCAATGCCATCGTTTGGCAAAGCCGGGTGACGGCGCCAATTTGTGACCGCCTCAAGGCCGCCGGCTACGAACCGCTCTTTCGCGACAAGACCGGCCTGGTCGTCGACGCCTACTTTTCGGGAACCAAGATCAAGCACCTGCTGGATTCGGTCGACGGATTGCGGGAGCGCGCCGCGCGCGGCGAGGTCCTGTTCGGGACGATCGACACGTTTTTGATCTGGCGGTTGACGCGCGGCAGGTGTCACGTCACCGACGTCAGCAACGCCAGCCGGACACTCCTGTTCAACATCCACACGCTCGAGTGGGACGACGAGCTTTTGGCAATACTGGACGTGCCGCGTGCGATGTTGCCAGAGGTCAAGTCATCGAGCCAGGTCTACGGACACACCGACGCCGCCATCTTCGGCGCGTCGATTCCGATTGCGGGCATCGCCGGTGACCAGCAAGCCGCCCTGTTCGGTCAAGCCTGCTTCGAACCGGGGTCGGCCAAGAACACATACGGCACCGGTTGTTTCATGTTGCTGAACACCGGCGAGACGCCGGTGCCCTCGCGCAAGGGGTTGCTGACGACGGTGGCCTGGCAGATCGGCGGGCGTACGACGTATGCGCTCGAAGGGGCCGTGTTCGTGGCCGGCGCAGCGGTGCAATGGCTACGCGACGGGTTGAAGGCGATCGCCGCGTCCGGGGATGTCGAGAAACTGATGCATGAAGTCGCAGACACCGACGGCGTCTATCTGGTGCCGGCATTTGTGGGCCTGGGCGCACCGTATTGGGACCCACGTGCCCGCGGCGTCATCGTCGGGCTGACTCGGAACTCGTCGGTCGCACACGTCGCCCGTGCCGCGGTGGACGCCATGGCGTACCAGACGCGTGACGTCCTCGACGTCATGCAGGACGAAGCGAGCATTCCGCTGTCGACGCTCAAGGTCGATGGCGGTGCCGCCGCAAACGCCACGTTGCTGCAGTTTCAGGCCGACCTGCTCGGCGTGCCGGTGCGACGGCCCGTCGTGCGCGAAACGACGGCCCTCGGTGCCGCGTATCTCGCCGGCCTCGCGGTTGGTTACTGGGACGGCTTGGACGACGTCCGTCGCAATTGGGCGCTCGATCGCGAGTTCGCACCGCAACGGCCGGCGGCAGAAATGACACGGCTCTACGCCGGATGGAAAAAGGCGGTGGCTCGATCACTGGCGTGGGAGGACTAGTGGCATGGTACCGGCAAGTATCGCGCGAACAATGGAAGGCGTTTCTTGCGACGTTTGCGGCGTGGGTCATTGACGCGTTCGATTTCACGATCCTGACGTTCGTCCTCGTCAACATCCAGGAGAGCTTTTCGGTCAACGCCGCGCTCGCCGGCCTGCTCGGCACGGTGACCTTGCTGTTTCGCGTGATCGGCGGCATTGGCGCCGGCACGGCGGCCGACCGATGGGGTCGCAAGCCGCCGATTCTGTTTTCGATCGCGTGGTTCACGCTGTTCGCGTTCCTCAGCGGATTGTCCACGTCCTACGTCATGCTCTTTGCCTTCCGCGGCCTCTTCGGCATCGGTATGGGCGGCATGTGGGCGGCCGGCGTGCCCCTGGCGCTCGAACACTGGCCGAAAGAGCTGCGCGGCATCGCGTCTGGGCTCTTGCAAGGCGGCTTCTCGTTCGGGTTCATGTTGTCGTCGCTGGTCTATCAATTCGGCTGGCCGCTGGTCAGCGCCGATCCAGACCGCGGCTGGCGATTGATGCTGTGGTCAGGGGTGATTCCCGCGATGATCGTCTTTCTCGTGATGACCCGGGTAAAGGAAAGCCCCGTGTGGCTGGAGCAGCAGCGTTTGCGTCGCGAGTCAGGTCAGATTTCGCGCCTCTCGGTCGGGCGGCTGTTCGATCCAGATCTGCGCTGGGTGACGATCCACTCGTCGCTGCTGATGGCGACCTTCATCTTTTCGTATCACTCGATCACATACTGGTATCCGACCCTGCTCCGGAACCTTCAACTGGCGCCGCTGCGCTATCTGATTGCGCTCAACGCGGGCGGGCTCATCGGCTCGGTCGTTCTCGGCCAGTTGTCGGAAACGAGACTGGGTCGCCGCGGTGCGCCAACTCTGGGGATGATCGTGGGCGTGCTGTCTGCGCCCCTGTATTTGTGGTCGACAGACCCCAACATGCTCTGGCTCGGCGCGCTGCTCATCGGCCTGGGATGCTCGGGGGCCTGGGGTATCGTGCCGGGCTATCTCTCCGAGCGCTTTCCGACCGAAGCGCGCGCGGTCGGAACCGGCTTTGCGTATCATGTTGGCGCCGGCCTCGGTGCGTTCACGCCGTACCTGATTGGCTGGTTTCAGGACCAAGGGACCGCGCTCGCCACCGCGATGCTCGGGTG
>JACCSI010000685.1 GCA_013813075.1 Acidobacteriota bacterium
CGATTCAGGTGATGCCAGCCGGACGTCGGCATGTACCGGTGCGCCCCCTGATTTTCCAGTGAGTAGTATCGTACCCACCACAGCTGCGAGCAAATGACGAGCTGGTCCAGTCATAGGTGCCTTCCGAGCGGAGGGATTATGCCTTTATTCGAGGAACGGCGTTTGCTGGGGAGATTGGGAGAGGCAAATCAATGGCAGAGCCCAAGAAACTACGCACCCCGCCGCAGCCGCCACATGGTGGGCGCGACCGTGATACTTCTGACGACCGCCCCCAAAAGGGCCGCAACGACCGCGGAAAGAGCGAGCAAGGCTCCGAAGCCGCCCGCATCGAGGTTGAGGAGACGTTCCACCCCGACCGCGACGGTACGGGATTCTGAAATGCGAGGTGAATCGTGACCGACAACAGTGCAAACCATCGTAGTCCGGAGGAGCAGGATCCCGTGGACATCGCCGACGAGATGCTGTCGAAGCCTTCGAACCGGACTGTGAGCCCACGGGGCGACGCCCTAGAGGGCTCTCCCGGGCCGCCGCCGGTTGAGGTGCTCGACGGCCAGATGGGGCCCGACGAAATTTCTGAGCCCGAGGAAGTGATCAAGAACAACGAAGCGAAGTTGCACCCTTGACGGGCCGCCCCTTCAAAGCGGCGCTCCTTGACGTCGATGGCACCCTGGTGGACAGCAACGACGCACACGCCCATGCGTGGGTCAAAGCGTTTGCAGAGGCCGGCGTCATCGTGCCGTTTGAGCCGGTGCGCCGGTCGATTGGCATGGGTGGCGACAAGCTGATGCCCCGCGTGAGCGGGTTATCCGACGACTCGCCGCAAGGCCGCCGCATCGCCTCGCGTCGGGGCGAGATCTTCATGTCCGAGTACCTGCCGGCGATACGTCCCCTGCGTGATGCCGATCGGCTGGTCGCGGCGCTCAAAGCGCACAGTCTGACCGTGGTCGCTGCAAGCTCCGCAAAGAAGGACGAACTCGGACCGCTGCTGAAGATTGCGGGTGCCGATCAGCTGTTGGACGGCGCCACGTCGAGCGACGATGCGGAAGAGTCCAAACCGGAGCCGGACATTGTGCAGGCCGCACTGAGGCGCGCACGTGTCCTGGCGCACGAAGCGGTGATGATTGGCGACACGCCGTATGACATCGAAGCGGCGAATCGTGCGGGCGTGCGTGCCATCGCATTCCGATCCGGGGGCTGGTTGGACGAGGACCTGCACGGAGCGATCGCGATTTATGACGGGCCGTGGGACTTGCTCGCCCGTCTCGAGGCGTCACCGCTGCTGCGCGCGTAAGCCCAAATCGTGAACGGGTCTGACATCACGGAGCGCTGGAACCACAACCGCTCAGGCTTGGAGCATGGAACGCGTCAACGATAAAGCGATCGTCTTTCTACCGTGGGAGACCATCGAGGCACAAGCCAAGCAGCAGATTCTCAATACCGCAAAGATGCCGTTCGTCTTCAAGCATGTGGCGGTCATGCCCGATTGTCATTACGGGAAAGGTGCGACCGTCGGCACGGTGCTCGCCACCAAAGGTGCGATCATTCCGGCTGCGGTGGGCGTGGACATCGGGTGCGGGATGATTGCCGTGCGCACACCGCTCAAGCGATCGGATATTGCCAATCCCGCAGCGGTGCGCGCAGGCATCGAGCGCCGTATTCCGATGAGCGCCGGCAAGAACAACACCAGGCTCACCGAGAGTGCAGCGGAGCGAGTCAAAACTCTTCAGCAGCTGGCGAAGGAGACTCGTGCGACTCCAGACCAGTACGACACGAATTGGAAGTTGGCACTGGGCACGCTGGGCGGCGGCAATCACTTCATCGAACTGGCCGAGGACACCGACGCCGCAGTCTGGCTCACGTTGCACTCAGGGTCGCGCGGCGTCGGTAATAAGATTGGGAGCCACTACATCCGGGTCGCTCAGGAACTGTGCAAGAAGCTGCTGATTCAGCTTCCTGATCGTGACTTAGCCTACCTGCCCGAGGACCATCCCGCGTTCGGCGCCTACATGCGCGATCTCAACTGGGCGCAACAGTTTGCGTTGCATAACCGGAACGAGATGATGGACCGCGTGCTGACCGAGATGAGCTTCGCCGTTTACGGTGAGGATGGGCATCAAGCGGCATTGGAGCGGCAACGTATAAACTCCCATCACAACTTTACGAAGCAGGAGCATCATTTCGGCGAAAAGGTCTGGGTGACCCGCAAGGGCGCCATTGAAGCCCGCAAGGACAACTGGGCGATGATCCCTGGCTCGATGGGAACGCGAAGCTACATTGTGACGGGGAAAGAGAACGCGATGAGCTTTTGCTCGGCACCGCATGGTGCCGGGCGCCGGTATTCCCGGACGAAAGCACGCGGATTATTCAGCATGGAAGATCTCGGACGCGCCATGGAAGGCATTGAATACCGGCACTCGAAGGTTCTCCTCGACGAGATTCCGGGCGCTTACAAGGATATCGACCAGGTCATGGAGCATGCTAAGGATCTTGTTGAGATTAAGTACATCCTCAAACAGTTCGTGAACGTCAAAGGTGATTGATCGTTCAGACCGGTTCAAGCTGGAACGACCGGACCAGCTCTTGCAAAATAGGAAAACCATGAGTCCAACTGACCCGAAAGATACCCAGAATTCACAGAAACAGCGTCACACCCCTGGCCAGACGGAAGGGAATCGTAAGGGTCTGGATGACCAGCACGCGAGCCAGAACAAGAACCGGGACCGCAACGAGTCGCCCACGCCCGGCTCGGAGTCGCGCGACGACGATCCGATTCCCACCTTCGATGAAGGCGAGCGCAGGCCCAGCCCCATTGAAAGCCCGGACCAGGGCGGCCTCCGCAAGCCGGCTCCAGTCGTTTCAGCTGATCCGAAGGACTACGTCCGACCCGACAGCGACGATCACACGGAAGCGACCATGCCTCCCGGCGAGGGGCAAGAGCCCAAGCGCAATACCATGTAGCTAGTCGGAGTAGCGGGTGGGGGTATGAGCTGCCGTGGAGTATCGGAGGCCCGTCAAGACTCCGCCTAGCGGAGCACGCTCCGCTTCGTCATCAGCCACGAATACCACATGAAGAACAGCAGCAGCGCCGTGATGACGACGCTCGTAATCGCCATCTGTCCGCCCATGATCTCGCCG
>JACCSI010000601.1 GCA_013813075.1 Acidobacteriota bacterium
GACAAGAAGACGCGGACGGTTCACTGAGCTAGTCCAACCGCAAGGTCATCAGGTCAACCCGCGACCCACCGCCGATGCTGCCCTCCACCCTGCCCATCTTTCCACTCCCCAACGTGGTGCTGTTTCCGAATGTGTTTTTGCCCTTGCACATCTTCGAGCCACGTTATCGGCAGCTGGTGAATGATGCGCTGGCGGGCGAACGAATGATCGGCATGGTGCTGCTGCAGGATGGCGACGACGACTCCACGCCCGCGCCCGCGATTTACGACGTCGGCTGCGCGGGTCTGATCACCCACGTCGAACGGCTCCCGGACGGGCGCTTCAACATCGTCCTGCGCGGGCTGGAGCGGTTACGGGTCGTCGGCGAAGAGAACCGGTCGTCTAACGTCCTCTACCGTCGCGCTCTCATCGCTCCACTCGGCGAGCTCGAGCCTGACACCAGCGCCCTCGTGTTGAAGTCGGAACGGCACAAGCTCGAAGCGCTGCTCGCACCGCTCTTCAGCGGCACGCTGGCCGAGCGCGGCCTTCCGCCGCAGATGCCCGACGACGAGCTGATCAATGCCTTGGCGCAGTATCTCGAACTGGAACCGATTGAGAAGCAGGCGTTGCTCGAGCGGGACGGTCCGCTGGCTCGCTGCCGATCACTGGTGGAGCTGCTGGAAATGAAAGCCCTGATGGAGAAGGGGCTGGGCCCGGACAGCCAGCTCCACTAATCACGGTGACCCAAACACCTACAGCGCCGAAAATGGCGAGCGACGACGTTGTGACGCGGCTCGAAAAGGGCGACGTGTTCTTTCTCGATGTGCGCGAGCCAAAAGAGGTCGAAGAACTCGGCACGTTCGAGGGCTACGCCAACATCCCGCTAGGCCAGATTGAACAGCGACTTTCGGAGATTCCCAGGAATAGCCTTATCGTCACTGCGTGAAACGGCGGTGGGCGCGCCGCGCGTGCCGCGGCGTTACTCGAAGGTCAGGGATACCAGGTGCTCGCGTACTGCGGGCTCGGCGACTACAAGGGCAACAGCGGTACGAAGGTGTTTCCGAAGAGGCCGCCCGGCGGCCGTTGACTCCGATGAGCGTGTGATCATTGCGTCGGCGCCTTCCGGATGCCGACGTCTTCGCCCTTGAGAAATTTGAGCAGCGGCGGATACAGCAGCTCGGGCGCTTCGAATTGCGGGTTATGGCCGATGCCCGGAATGAGATACAGCTGACCGTTCTGCACCGTGTCGGCGACACGCCTGGCCTGTACGGGATAGTTCGCCCCATCCTTCTCGCCCCCGATGACCAGGGTCCGCGCCTTGATATGCGCCCAGTCGTAGACCACCGGATCGTTGGCAATCGCGTGCTGCTGCCAGGCCCGCACCATCGCCATGCGTGGCCAGTCGCCGCTCCTCGTCCAGCCGTAATGAATCTTGACGTATTTCACGTACTCGGGTTTCCAGTTCACGTAATACGCGCGCATCCCCTTGACGATCTCGGCGTAATCGCGAGCCAGCGCGGCCCGATAGATCTCTGTGACGTCGCGGGCAGCGCGGCCGTGTCGCGTGTCGGTCAACCCGATCTGATTGATCATCGCGAGGTTGCCGACCGCGTCAGGATACAGCGCGGCAAAGCGGCTGGCGACCATACCGCCCATTGAATGCGTGACGATGTCGGTGACTTTAATGCCGAGATGATCGAGCAGCCGCTTGGTGTTCATGGCGTGCGTGCTGATCGAATAGTGCAGAATCGGCTTCGAGGAACGCCCATAGCCTATCTGGTCAATCGCGATGACACGGTAGCCTTCCTTCCGCAGAATTTCGATCGTGTCGGTCCACGTTTCTGCGAAGAAATTCATCCCGTGGAGCAGGATGACGCTCTTGCCGTTGGGCGCGCCTTGCGGCGCCACGTCCATGTGGGCCATGCGCACGTCCTGCCCGTCGAGGGTAAACGGCAGGAATGACACGGGGTGCGGATACGGCACGTCTTCGAGGTTGATGCTCATGGGACCCCAGTCCGCTGGCGGAGCGGGTGGGGGTTCCTGCTGCGCAGCCGCGCCGGACGCAACCAAACCAAACACGAGCGCGATGATGATGTGACGCATGGGGACCTCACTGGGGACCAGGCACCTGGCCCCTGCCATCGTGAATGTTACACTCCCGCCATGTCGACGGAGCTCCAGAACGAACAGTGCGCGGTTTGGGCCTGCGCTGACCATGATCAGCGACAGCGCCTCGCCGGTGTTCCCTGCCGGCTCAACGTCCACAGTCCTGTCATTCACGGTCATCACTGGCGGTAATCCTCATGCGTTATCTGATTGGTCTTGCGTTGGCCGCGGTTGCCGCCGCCGCTGGGAGTGCGACGGAAGTCCCTGTGGCGCAGAGCGGGCCGTTCCGCTTCACCGTCACGTTGCCGGCGACGATGTCGTCGGCAGTCGATGGCCGCCTGCTGCTCATCGTGTCGCGGTCGAGTGACGGTGAACCGCGGTTTCAGGTGAGTGACGGACCTTCCGGGCAACCAGTGTTCGGCATCGACGTGGACGGGTGGACCTCCACGCGAGCGGCGGTCATCGACGGCGCGGCGTTGGGCTTTCCGCTCGACGGTATCAACGACCTGCCGGCTGGTACGTATACGGTGCAGGCGCTGCTGCACCGCTACGAAACGTTCAAACGGGCTGACGGCCACATGGTCAAGATGCCGATGGACCGTGGGGAAGGGCAACAGTGGTCGCGGGCGCCGGGTAACCTGTACTCCTCACCACAGCGCGTGACCCTCGATCCGCGCAAGGGCGGCACCATCGACATTGCACTCGACCAGGTCATTGCGCCAATACAACCGGCGAAAGACACGCGATACGTCAAACACGAGCGTATCCAGAGTGCGTTGTTGACGAAGTTCTGGGGCCGTCCGATGCACCTTGGTGCCAACGTGCTGCTACCGGAAGGCTGGGACACGCATCCGGCCGCACGTTACCCGCTGTTCATCTACCACGGACACTTTCCGGCCACCTTTGCCGGATTTCGCGAGGAGCCGCCCGATGCCGATCTGAAACCTGATTTCGCGGCGCGTTTCAATCTCTCCGGCTACAACCGCGTGCAGCAGCAATATGCCCATCAGTTTTACAAAGACTGGACCGGGCCGAATTTCCCGCGCGCGATCGTCATCGAGATTCAGCATGCGACACCGTTCTACGACGACAGCTACGCTGTTAATTCCCAGAACAGCGGCCCTTACGGCGACGCCATCGTCAACGAACTGCTGCCCTTCATCGAGAAGAAGTACCGCGGCCTCGGCGAAGGCTGGGCGCGATTCATGTACGGCGGATCGACCGGCGGGTGGGAGGCCATGGCGGCACAGGTGTTTTATCCCGACGTCTTCAATGGCGCCTACATCGCATGTCCCGACCCGATCGATTTTCGCGCGTTCACCGTGGTCGACATCTACAAGGATAAGAACGCCTACTACCTCGACGACACCTGGAAGACGACACCCCGGCCCGGGCATCGGAACTACCTCGGGCACGTCGATTCGACGCTCGAAGAAATGAACCGTCTCGAGCTGGTGCTCGGCACCAAGACGCGCTCCGGCCAGCAGTGGGACGTGTGGGAGGCGACCTACTCGCCGGTGGGCGCTGACGGCTACCCGATGCGCATCTGGGACAAGCGCAGCGGCATCATCGACAAGAAGGTCGCTGAGCACTGGCGCGACAATTACGACCTGGGCCACATCCTGCGCCGCGATTGGAACAAGGGCCTTGGTCAGAAGCTGGAAGGCAAGCTCCACATTTACGTCGGCGACATGGACAACTACTACTTGAACAACGCCGTGTATCTGGTGGAGGAGTTTCTGGAGTCGACGCGGACACCGTACTACGGCGGCGAAGTCGACTACGGCGATCGCGCGGAGCACTGCTGGAATGGTGACCAGACGCGCCCCAACGCGTTGTCGCGGCTGCGATACCACCAGATGTACATGCCCAAGGCCGTGGAGCGGATGTTGAAGACCGCGCCGACGGGAGCAGATCTCAAGAGCTGGAGATACTGAGGCGGCGTCATTTCGGATTTTGTCCACGGCTGAGCTTTCAGCCGAGCCATTGTGACAGTACCATCTGGCCATGAAGCTCGCGCTACTCGCGATGCTCCCCCTGCTGCTTTCCGCGCCCGCGACCGTCGCGGCGCAACGCCCGCGCACACCCGCACCCGTGCCGGGCTTGTCCACTGTCACCACCGTGACCACCGTCACGGTGACCGACCTCTCCGGCGCGCCGATTGCGGACGTGCGCGTCAACCTCATCGGTGCCCTCGATCGGTCAGGCTCGACGCAGACGAACGGCTCGGTCAAATTCGACGGCTTGAGGCCGGGCACCTATCGCATGCGGTTCGACAAAGAGGGCTACGTGCTTTTTGAACGCGAGATCGAGATTCGCGCCGGCCAGGCAGCGCCCAATCCATCTGTTGCGCTGTCCCCCGCCGCCGTCCCGCCGCCGCCGGCAAAACCGGAACCACCGAACAAGCCGGACGTGCCGCCGCCCGGCAAGCCGATCACGCTCGCGGTCCCCGATTACATCGAGCGCAATTTCATCAGCAACAGCCAGCCCCAGAAAGTGTCGAGCATGGGATGCAGCGGGCTGGCCAACACGGTGCTGTGGCAGATTCGTGAGCCGTGGGATAACCGACAGCATCCCGAGGCCGACGCCATGCTGTACGTCATCGGCGGTGAGGGCGCCCTGCGTCTCGATGGCCGCGACACGCCGGTGCAAGCCGGCAGCTTCGCGCAGGTGCCCCGCGGCACGTCGTACGCGCTGACGCGACGCGGGCGCAATCCGCTGATCGTGCTCGCCACGCTTTCGGGGGAGCCCTGCCAGTAAAGTACGAGCCCGAGAGGTCACCGGCCATCGTTCACGTCACAGAGCCTTGCTCGCGTACAAAGGCTCTGTGCGTTTTCCCGTCGCTCTGAGGCCCTGTGGCTCCCTACCCATCCTGTGGCTCCCTACCCATTCGTGATGTACCCTGTTC
>JACCSI010000744.1 GCA_013813075.1 Acidobacteriota bacterium
TCGCATTACGCTCCTCAACGAGACACAGTTCTGGCGTCTCGTAGGGAAGCCGCACCGAGAGACGTAGTCATCGCGCGGCCGCGACCGCCGACGCTCCGCTCGGCACTGGCGCAGGGCGGCGCTCGCCAATCTGCTGCCGCCACATCGCATAGTAGAGCCCTTTGTGCTCGAGCAGCTCGTCGTGGCGTCCCGCTTCGACGATCCGGCCTTGCTCCAGGACGACGATGCGGTCGGCATGAAACACGGTCGAGAGCCGGTGCGCGATCATCAGCGTGATCACGTCGCGACGTGAGCCGACCGATCGAATCGTTTCGGTGATGCCTTCTTCGGTCAGCGAATCGAGCGACGAGGTGGCTTCGTCGAAGACGAGCAGTTCCGGTCGCCGCAGCAAGGCGCGCGCGATGGAGAGTCGTTGCTTCTCGCCACCGGACACCTTGACGCCGCCCTCGCCGATGACGGTGCCCAGTCCTTTGTCTGCACGCGCCAGCAGACTGTCA
This sequence comes from Acidobacteriota bacterium, assembly GCA_013813075.1. Classification (GTDB taxonomy): domain Bacteria; phylum Acidobacteriota; class Vicinamibacteria; order Vicinamibacterales; family UBA2999; genus JACCSI01. The sequence continues at coordinate 498 of JACCSI010000744.1, forward strand.
CACGCCGCCTGGTGCAGCACCTCGAGACAGTCGGCGTCCGAGGCGTCCGGGCGGACGAACAGCAGGTTTTCACGAATCGTCCCCGAGAAGAGCTGCGTGTCCTGGGTCACGAACCCGATGCGCTCGCGCAGCCGCTCGAGATCCACCTCCGTGCTCGCCTGCCCGTTGTAGAGGATGCGTCCGGTTTGCGGCGCATACAATCCCACCAACAGCTTGACGAGCGTCGTCTTGCCGGCGCCCGACGGGCCGACGAAGGCGACGGTCTCGCCACGCGCAGCGCTGAACGAGATGTCGCTCAACGCCGGGGCTGACGCGGTCTGGTGCTGAAAGCCGACCCCGTCGAACGCCAGCGTCATCAGCGGACCGAGCGGCACCGGTTGGAGGGGGCGGCGTTCCTTGGGGATGGCGAGGATGGCTTCGAAGTTTGCCAGCGACGCCTCAGTCTCCCGGTAGGTGTTGATGACGTTGCCGAGCTCCTGCAGCGGCCCGAAGATGAAGAACGAATAGATGAACAATGAGAAGAACTGCCCGACGCTGATCTGCTGCGCGAAGATCAGATACAGCATCAGGAACAAGATGCTGGTGCGGAGAAAGTTGACCGCCGTGCCCTGAATGAAACTGAGACTCCGGAGGTAACGCACCTTGCGCAGCTCCAACCCCAGAATCTTGTCTGTTGTTGCGTTCAGGCGACCGATCTCCTGTTGCGCCAGGCCCAGGCTCTTCACCAACTCGATGTTCCGCAGTGATTCGGTGGTCGATCCGGCGAGCGCCGTGGTTTCGGCGACGATGACTTTTTGAATGACCTTGATTTTGCGGCTCAGGATCGAGCTGAGGATGCCGAGAAGTGGAACCGTCAGAAAATACACCGGTGCGATCAGCCAGTGCACGCTGAAGGCGTAGACCATGACGAAGATAATCCCGACCAGCGACGTGAACAGGACATTGATCGATACGGCGATCAGTTTTTCGACATCCGTCCTGACCTTTTGGAGCTTGCCGAGCGTTTCGCCACTGCGCTGGTCCTCGAACGTCGAATACGGCAGGTCGAGGGAATGGCGGATGCCATCGGCGTACAACTGCGCACCGAGGCGCTGGGTGATCACGCTGATGACGTAGTCCTGAAAGTTCTTGGCGACGCGCGAAACAAACGCCACCCCCATCGCGGCCGCCAGCAGCAGGCTGACGCCGCGGAAGAACTCGCTGGTCGAGTAGTCCTGAAAGCGGGTGGCGTACTCGTCGATGACGTAGCGGAAGATCAGCGGATCGAGGAGAGAAAACACCTGGTTGATGGTCGCGAGCAGCAGTGCCAGCGCCACCAGCGGTTTGTAGTGCTTGAGATACGCAAACAGAATTTTCATCTACTCGGTAGAGTATCGTCTGGACAAATGAACGACCACGCCATCTCGGCACTTTGAACGGAGCCATTATGAGGACTTTCCTTCTCGTCGCCCTCAACTGTGGAGTCCTGGTCGGCGGCGTGACGGCGCAGACTCTTCAGAAGATCAACCCGCCGGGCTTGAGCACGCCGCAGACCTATTCGCATGTTGTCCGAGCGGGAAATCTGGTATTCATTGCCGGCCAGGTCGGCAGCGACGCCCAGGGAAAAATCGTTGGACCCGGCATGCGCGAGCAGACAGAGCAGGTGATGCAGAATCTGCGGTCCGCACTCGAGTCGCAAAAGCTCGACTTCAGCCACGTGGCCAAAATCACGATCTTTACCACCAGTATCGACGAGTTCAGGGCAGCGGACGTCGCCGCCGTCCGCGCAAAATACTTCGGCTCGGCGCGTCCCGCGAGCACCTTGGTGGAGATTGCGCGTCTCGCATCGCCCGAGCTCAAGGTGGAGATCGAAGCGATTGCCGTGGCGCCCTGAACTGAAGCCGGCTCGCTGATCTCAGCGAGACGCGGTGTCAACTGACGCGCTTCATCCTCGTGCTCGTCGGACGCGTGCCTCGGCGCAACCCGACCAACGATGGATGGCCTCACACTTTCGAACCCGAGACAGATGGTCATCACCGCCGCGAGGAATGACTCTGCCGATGCGCTATCGCTGCACGGCCAGGAAGACTCGCATTCGCTCCATCTCGGCCTCCAGCGCACGTGTGAACCCGCGGTCACGCGGTGGTTGTGAGTCGACATAGCCCAATAGCGCCTGCATGCTGCCGTCCTTTATCGCCACGTTCCCCCATCCCACGACGCGATCGCGCCAGAGCAGTGGTAGCGCGTAGTACCCCAGTTTGCGCTTCGGAACGGGAGTGTAGGCCTCGAACCGATACGCCCACCCCCATAACAGCTCGAAGCGGCGACGATCCCACACGACGGGATCGAAGGGCGCCAGCAGTCGGACCACGTCCAGGGCCGGGCCGGACGATGGCCGTTCGTCGGATGGCCAGTACCAATCGTTGCCTGCGATACGGGCATGCGAGAGCCGCTTCTTGGCGCGCTGCAGCGCGGGCCTGAGGTCGGCGCGCCACTGCGGGACGGCGTAGCGCAGCCGGCTGACGACGTACGACAGACTTGCCCCAGGCAGTGGCGCATACTGACGCACGAGCAGATCGACAATGGCGTCGAGCCGGAGTCGCCGCTCTGCCGGACCGACCGGCGCCAGACCATGTTCGTGCACCCCGTAGGTGCGAACACCGCCCTCGCGCCCAACAACGCGCAGCAATCCCCGGTAGTGCATCGCATTCAGCAGATGGGTGGTGGCGTTGGACAAGCCTCCCCAGTAGTTCGTGACGGTGCCGTGAGAGAAGCGCGCCTCCACGTCGCGCGGGTGCACCGCGCCCCGCTCGCGCACAAAGGCGAGCACCGCCTGTGCACGCTTGTTCCGCACGGTCGGCCACAGCGAGGCGACTGTGCGCGGATGCATCAGCGCCTGCAGCGAGCGTGTCACGAAGCCGTAGTTGATGAAGACGTCCTCTTCGACGGGAAGCGTCGGGTAGAGACGCTCCAGATCGCCGGCACGGTAGCCGTGGACGCGAAGTCGGAGCGTCAGATCCTGTGCCCGGGCTGGTGCGCGAATCGGATCGGCCTGCACGAAACCAAGGACGTCGATTGCGCGTTCGAGTGTCGTCGGCGGGAACAGGCTGCGGCTCAC
>JACCSI010000016.1 GCA_013813075.1 Acidobacteriota bacterium
TATCAGGTATCTATGACGGCGCCCGGTTTCGGCGCGGCGATCACGCCACCTCGGCAGGGCTGCTGGAGGACGTATTAGCGCATGACGTTGTCCATGTGTCGGCGTCAGTCGTCGCCAGCCGGGAGTATCCGGCCCTCTCACGCCTCGTGATGGCCGACGAGCCGGGGTATAAGCACTCCGGTTTCGTGTTCGCCCGAGAGATGCGACAGGGAAGCCCGACGGCGCGACTCGTCGCACTCGAGGCCCAGCCACCCAGCGGCATTGTTCGGGAAGGCACCGGGGCACTGGGGTTTGCGCGGGCCTTACTGGCCGCGGGTGTCCCAACGGTCGTCGGTTCCGTGGTCGATGACAGCGGCACCGATCTCGACCGCACCTGGCTCGATTTTCATCGACATTACGCGGCAGGCACGGCTGCCGTGGCAAGCCTTCGGCGTGCGCAACTCGCGGCCCTCGACGAATCCCGTCGCACCGGCCCGTGGGCAGCGCTCACAGCCTTCGGCTCGATTCAGTAGTTCGTCGCTCTCAATTCACCTCTCAACCAAGGAGTATTCGCCGTGAACCGAAGACACTTTCTCGGGCAACTTGTGCTTGGATCCGCCACGCTCGCCTATCATGCGCCGCTGGAGGCACGCCAGAATAAGGGCGGGCTTACCGTCAAGTTCGTGGGGATGATGGGGTACATCACTCGATCGGACAAGTCGATGCTTGTGGCTCTTCCCGGGCAACATGCAATGGGCCATTACGGACACGTCCCGTTCGTGATGGCTCGCGCCGACAGCGCCATCGCGGACGTGCTGGGCATGGTCCCCATGCCTGGCGTGGTCCCCGGGGCATTCGACATGAAGCTCGAAGCCGTGACACCGGGGTCGTTCGCCTTTCGATGTCTCGACGGCATCGACCTCGACATCCGGTCTATCACTGGGGAGGTTGCGGTGACCAACCGCGCCGACCAGATTGCCCAGATGCAGAAGATTGCCCCGGGCAAACGGCTGCGAGGGAATCTGCGCCGATGGGCGCAGGCGACCATCACCGTGCAGGGCGGATCGCTGCAGAACTCCGCGGCGCACCCGGATGCCGGCAAAGTGTGGTCGTTTGGCGACTACAAACAAACACTCACGGACGCCACTCTGTACCGAACTCCAGGTGCCACGATTCGGCTGGACGCGGGTTCCGAAGTGCGGCGCTTCACCGCGACTGCGAACCGCACCGAGGAACTGTGGGTCGTCAGCGCCGTCGGCGCGCGAGCCGACATTCCCAACCCAAAGCGGTTGGAGCATGCGCACCTCTTGTTCGAGTACTTCGCCAACGCGTCACCGATTACGCCGACATGCGATGACGCGGAAGGGCGCTTTACTGGGCCAACCGAACTGCCGTGCGCGTCGACCGCTGTCGCGTCGCGCTTAGGGGGTTACACCGCCGCTGCGCCGCCATTCAGCGAGGTCTGTCCGGGTGGCGGTTGGTGCGAGCCGTGTGAGAGATCTTCACAGGTGGGTGCGGCTAATCGCACCCACCTTCGTTTTTCGTGGCTATACTGAAAACATGCGTGCCCTGGCGTGGTGTGGAATGGCTCTCTTGTTGGTGACCGCGCTGCCACTCGCGGCGCAAACCTCAAAGCGCGCTCCTGTGAAGAAGGCGCCGGCCGCGCCAGTCGTGACCCGAATCCAGGTGCAGTTGCAATGCCCCTCCGAGCTCGGCATCGGCGTCAAGACCAGGCGTCGCTATTGCGATGTCCTGACGGGACGCGATCCCAAGGGCGGCGTCATCATTACCGTCCCGGCGCACCGCGGCCCCCTGTCGCTGTCGTTCGAACTTCACAACCGGCACATGTATTCCGAGGACCTGATCGGGGCGAAGCGAGCGTTCCGGCAATACACCGCAACGGTTGGCGTGCTGGCGATGGACAATACGTTGATCGACCGGGCGATCATCCAGAGCGACTTTCGCTCAGCATCCGACTTATTCGATCGCATCGAGGGTGGTGCCGCTCCGGGCGGCGTCAAGGCCGTGGCGCCGACAGGCTCCGAATTGGTCACGATGCAACTGCCGGAAGACGTCGGCGAGCAGGTCGCCATTCTTGGCGAGAACCTCAGGGTGAAGCGGCCCGACGGCGACGACAACTTCATTGCTCCGGGACGGCCGATCGCGACGATCAGCAACGTGATGCTCGAATATCGTCCCGCGCCGGTGTCGAGGACCCCGCCCAAGAAGCGGCCCTGATCGCATCTCGTGCTCCGACGTATCGAGAAAACTTCTTTCAGTCCGGTCGCGGTTGACTGACACGCGCGTGAACGAACTGCTGTCGATCGTCGTTCCGGTTTATAACGAAGAATCCACGGTCGGCGCAGTGGTCGAACGGCTCCTCTCGATTGATCTTCCCGTCGCCCGCGAGATTCTGGTCGTCAACGATGGCAGCACGGACGGCACCCGCCGCGTGCTCGACGCCCTGCCGGCGCGCGTGGATCTGCTGCGAATCGTGCACGCGCCGGTGAACGCCGGCAAGGGCCGGGCGATTCGCACCGGGTTCGCCCACGCGCGCGGGACCATCGTGGCGATTCAGGACGCCGACCTCGAACTCGATCCTGCTGAACTCGGTGCCCTCGTGCAGCCGATCCTCGCCGGCGAAGCCAAGGCCGTGTACGGGTCGCGCTTCATGAATGGCGCGCAAGGCGCGCCGTTCATTTCCGTCGCGGCGAATCGTTTTCTCACTGGCTTGACCAATGTGCTCTACGGCTCACGTCTGACTGACATGGAAACCTGCTACAAGGTGATGCGGACGGACGTCGCGCAGGCGCTGCAACTCGAGGCCAATCGGTTCGACATCGAGCCCGAGATCACGGCGAAATTGCTTCGAGCCGGCCATGCCATCGTCGAGCGCCCGGTTCGCTTCGAACCGCGCAGTCGCGCGCAGGGCAAGAAGATCGGCTGGCGCGACGGGGTTCACGCGATCGTGGTGCTGGCCAAACATCGGTTTCGCTGATGCTCGCCCGCCTGGTCGCCCTCGGCGCCGCGGTTGCCGTGTGCGGGATTGGCGTGGTGCACGGCACCTGGGCCGTGGGTGGGTCCGATTCCTCCTGCTACGCCTTGATGGCCGACGCGTTTGCGCGCGGGGCGCTGCAGCCAACCAGCACGCTGGCGACCGAGGCGCCATGGCCGGGCGCGCCTCGTACGCTGGCTCCAGGCGGTTTCATTCCTTCACCGGTGCGTATGGATGCCGCCTCGCCGATTTGTACTCCCGGATTCTCACTGCTGCTCGCACCGTTTCGCGTCGCTGGTGGACCGGATGGCATCTTCTGGTTGACTCCACTGGCGGGGGCGTTACTGGTG
>JACCSI010000046.1 GCA_013813075.1 Acidobacteriota bacterium
GTCCGGATTGATGCCGGCATGCATGAACAACGTGCCATCGACCGTCGTGGCGATCGACTTGGTGCGCAGCCATTTGCCGTATTGTCCGCGCGCGCCGAGCGCCTCGCGATATTCGAGGCAGCCTAACGGATGCGAGGCCATCCACGCGTCGCGCGTCTGCTGGTAGACCGCTGCCGCGGCTTGGCGCGCCTTGGCCCGGGACAGAGCCAGTGCTTGGTACTGCGTCCATGAGGCTTCACGGCGAGCTTCCGACTTGCTGTCAGCAAACGCGACGCAGATCTCGGGCGTCACGTCGCGCATTTCACCCAGCAGGTTGAGCATTTCGTGATTGCCAAGCAGCGTAATCGCCATTCCGCCGCCGGCGCGTGCGCGTTCTTCGATCGCGATCAGGAGGTCGAGGACGTCGCGCACCTTCGCACCACGGTCGGTGTAGTCACCGGTTTGCACCAGCGTCGTGGCACCACCGGTCCAGCGCTGAGTGGCGTCGATGAGCCCCGTGTGCATGAGGATCGCGACGAACTGTTCGTGTGCGCCATGCACATCGCCGATCGCCACGATACGCCGCCCCTGCGCATCGAGGTCGTGCGTAAGCGGCGCGAGCGCGACAACGGCGATGACGGCGAATCGGAAGAGACGGAGCATGAGAGGTCGGCGAGCTAAAAGAAGACGGCGGTTTCACCTCTTCGGGCCACCATGGTCGTGATCTGGTCACGGATTCGATCGCGCCGCGCCAGCACGGCGCGCAATTCCTTGTCGCTCAGCCACTCCCCGAGCGCGACCTGCATCTGATCCAGGGTTAACGCCTCGATACGATTCCACAAGGCGCGGTCGATCCGGGCGGGCACCGCCAGATTCTTGATGTCCGTGCGCTCGGTGAACGCGCGCGAATGATCGATGAGGAAGAGGTGTCCGTCGTCGTCGTAGAGCAGGTTCCCGGCATTGCGGTCGATGTTCGCGACCAGCTGGTCGAATAGCCGCATCCGGCTGACGCGATGGCTCCATTCGGCATCCGGCCTGTTGGGTGGGTTCTTGATGTCCCACGGATGTGTGTTTTCGATCCAATAGACGAGAGCGCCCTTGATCCGGGACATGGTGCGCTCGATGACCGGCGGGACCATGTGCAGTTCGAGGACTCGATCGAGCTTGTAGGCGGCGACTTCGGCCTTGTAGCTTTCCCGGAATCCACCGCGGTACGAGGGGGCAAGCGGTTTCCACGCCGCGCGCTGGACGAGCCCTCCGGGTTCGAAGACGGCCCGCCGCGGCTTGGTCACACCAATCGGCACGTCCTCCAGCTTCAGCACCGGGGCCGCCCGCATGAAAGCTTCAAGCGCGTCTTCCTGTCCCACCCATGTCTGGGCGCAGCTGACAGTCGCCTGTTGCGCCACCTGCACCGCCGAGGGCGCGGCGGATAGGAGCACCAGGGCGAGTCCCAGCGCACAGCTGACGAATCGAGTCGCGCGAATGAACACGGCCACGCTAAACCCCCCAAAAGGACGGGACGCAATGCCTGAGTAGTCGCGGGGAGAGTAGCACGGGCTGGGCATCAGCCACGAATCAGCCTGCGACGGCGGCGATGCGAAAGTGGAGACCGGACTGCCGTGATGGTGGCACGAGCGCGCGGCGACGGCCGTGATCATGGCGCGGCTGTTGAAGCCCCGTCATCGCGCTAACCCCTGATGATGTCCAGCACTTCGTCGCGTCGCTTTTCCATGATCTCCGGGGTCAGCCCCTCGAGGTTCAGCCTGAGCAGCGGCTCCGTGTTTGACGCTCGCACGTTGAAGTGCCAGTCGCCGAATTCCACCGAAATTCCATCGAGCTCGTAGACGCGGCCGTGGGAATATTCGCGCTTCAAGGCCTCAATCTTCTGTGCGACGACGTCCGCGCTCATGACCTTGGTGTTGATCTCGCCGGAAATAAAGTACTTCTCCCTGAGCGGCTGCAGTAAGTCGCGCAGCGACTGCCCCTTCTTCGACATCAACTCGAGGATGAGCAGGGCAGGGATGAACCCGTTGTCAGCGTAGAAATTGTCGCGAAAGTAATAGTGGCCCGTGACTTCGCCGCCAAAGATCGCGTCTTCATCGCGCATCCGCCGCTTGATGAACGCGTGCCCCACGCGATTCATCAGCGCCTGGCTGCCGTAGCGCGCTGCGACATCCTTGACGGCGTAACTGGCACGCACGTCATAGATGATGGTGGAGCCTGGAAACTTCATCAAAAACGACTCTGCCAGTAGCGCCGTGATGAAGTCGCCGGCGATGAACTCGCCGGTGCCGTCGAGAAAAAAGCAGCGATCGGCGTCGCCGTCCCAGGCAATGCCGACGTCGGCGCTCTCGGCCACGACGCGCTCGGTTATATCGCGGCGATTCTCTTCGATCAGCGGATTGGCTTCATGGTTGGGGAAGGTGCCATCCACTTCGAAACACAGTCGGGTGGTCTTGCATGGCAGCCGATCGAACAGCGCCGGCGCCACGAGGCCAGCCATCCCACTGCCGGCGTCGAGGACGACATTGAACGGCATGATGATGCTCTCGTCGATGAACGTCATCACATGACCGATGTAGCGATCGAACATTTCGCCGGGCTCGACGCTGCCCGGGGTGCCGTCCGGCCGCGGCAGTGTGTCACCGAGGATCATGTCTTTCATCTCCTTGATCCCCGACTCCCCGCTCAGCGGAAAGGCGTCCGTCTTCACGAGCTTGCAGCCGTTATATTGCTTCGGGTTGTGCGACGCCGTGATTTGCGCGCCGCCATCGAGGTGGTCGGCCGCAACAGCGAAATACATCTGGTCGGTCCCGGCCAGCCCGTAGTCGACGATGTGCCCGCCCTGCGCGACAGCGCCCTCGATGAACGCCGCGGCCAGTGACGGCGACGACAGGCGCATGTCGCGGGTGACCGCATACCGGCCCGGGCCCAGGTGCGCCACGAAGGCGCGGCCAAGTTGCCGGAACAAGGGTTCGGTGATCTCTTCGGGGTACAGGCCACGCACGTCGTAAGCCTTGAAGACGTCGGAATTGAATTCAGATGACATATGACCGTTTGCAGTCGGGCGATGGCAGCGAAGCCCGATCAGGTTTTTGAATAATCAGTCAGAACCGTCTTGTCGCCCAGCACCGCATCGGCGCGAACCACGCAGTGGCGGCCGATGTGGCAATTACGGGCGAGAATCGCACTGTCGACGGTGGCGTGCTGTCCGATCCGCGTGTTCGGCCAGATGATGCTGCCGCTGACGTGCGCATCTTCCTCAACCACGACGCCGCGGCCGATCACCGAATACGCCCCAATCACGGCGCCGGCTTTCACCTGGGCGCCGTTATCGACAAAGCAGGGCGCCTCGAGTCGCGCACCGTCTTCGACGCGTGCCTCCGGCGCCACGATTGGGGTCGAACGGTCCGCCCCGGCAAACGTCCCGCCGATGAAGCGACCGTCGAACATATCGCGATGCACCTGCACGTATTTTTCCGGCGTGCCGATATCGATCCAATAGCCGCGGTCGATATACGCGACGAACGTTTCGCCGCGCTCGACCAGCGAGGGGAAGTAGCCGCGCTCGATCGAATACGCGACATCCTTGGGGATGCGGTCGAAGGTGTCCGGCTCGAGAATGTAGATGCCGGCGTTGATCGTGTCGCAGGTAATCTGGTCTGGCGTCGGCTTCTCGAGAAAGCGTCGCACCGACCCGTCCGGACCGGTTTCCACCAAGCCATACGCGGCAGGATTAGCGACCGGCGTCAGGACGATGGTTGCCTTGGCTCCGCGTTCGCGATGCAAGTCGACCACGCGCTGCACGTCGACCGAGCTCATGACGTCGCCGTTGAAAACGACCAGCGTGTCGGTAATGCCCTGCGCCGCAAAACGAATCGCGCCTCCCGTGCCAAGCGGCGCGGGCTCCACCACGTAACGGATGCGCACGCCAGTGCCGGTCCCGTCACCGAATATCTCCTCGATACGCCGGGGCTGGTAATTGAGACTGAGAATGACCTCATCAATCTCCGGCACCTGCTTGAGCAGATCAATCTGATAGTGGAGAAACGCGCGATCGAAAATAGGAACGATCGGTTTGGGCGTGTGGATCGTCAGCGGACGCAGCCGTGTCCCTTTGCCCCCGGCGAGAAGAATCGCTTTCATGTGAGCCGACCGATCTTACCGTAACACGTGTAAAATGGGCCGACGCCGGGGATGAACTTACCCAACTCGTTGACCATCGCACGCATTTTCCTGGTGCCGATTCTGGTCTCGGTGCTCTTGACCAAGTTCGAAGGCCGCTTGATTCTGGGCCTTCCGGTCGAGCTCGTGGCCGCAGCGATCTTCGGCCTGGCCTCCCTCACCGATTGGCTTGATGGCTATCTCGCACGACGCCGTGGACAAGTCACGTGGGTCGGGCAGGTGTTGGATCCCATCGCCGACAAACTCCTTATTTCAGCCACGCTCGTGTCGCTGGTGCAGTTGAATCTGGCGCCCGCGTGGATGGTCACTGTCATTATCGGTCGGGAGTTTGCCATCACCGGACTGCGCAGCATCGCCTACGCGCGCGGGCTGACGATGCCAGCCTCACCGCTCGGCAAGTTCAAGATGGGCGCGCAGGTGGTGGCAATCCTGCTGTTGATTCTCGGCTGGGAACGGATGCCCGTTTTGCTGCTGGCGGGACAAGCCGCGTTGTGGGTGGTGCTGGCCGCGGCGTTGGTTTCCGCGGCCGATTACTATCGCCGCTTCAATCGCGCGATGGCCAAGCTCCCGACGGTCGCCGACTTCTCGGCTGCCAAAGCACGCGCCGCCGAACGCAAACGCGCGAGTTAAGGCACACGCTGTACGCCGAAGTAGTCGCCCCGCCTGACATCCTGGCTGCTGCGTTCAATCACCACCTTGGCGCTTTCCGCTCCGACTTCAAGAATAATCCCGGCGCCAATCTCGACGAGCGGGGTGCCGTTTTCGCGATCGCGGTAGAACGCGACCCGCGTCCCAGCGGCCATGCCATGATCGGAGCCGCGGTCGATCGAGAGG
>JACCSI010000064.1 GCA_013813075.1 Acidobacteriota bacterium
CAAATACCCCGTTAGCCAATACCAGCAACAGGATGACGATGATCTCGAACCAGACCCTCTCATGCGAAACCATTGTATATAGCCGCTCAATCCGCGGATGCGACCAGTCGAGCCACTGCGGCGAACCGCGCCGCGGCGGCACCGTATAACTAACCCGGGACTGCTGGAGATCTCCCAGGACATTCACATCCGGCACACAGAGGTGTTCGCTCGTTGTTGATTCTTGAAAACGTGCGGAAGGCGTACGGGTCGCTGGTGGCGGTCGACGGGCTGTCACTTGAAGTGCGGCGTGGCGAGGTGCTCGGGTTGCTCGGCCCCAATGGTGCCGGCAAGAGCACCACCGTCAATTTGTGTATCGGACTGCTCGCCCCGGACAGCGGCCGGGTGTCGGTAACAGGCAATGGACCGGCCACCGGCGATCCAACGATTGCCGCTGTGCGCAGCACGATTGGCGTCGCGCCACAAACACTCGCTCTGTACGATGTGCTCTCGGGCGAAGAGAATTTGTGGTTCTTTGGCGAGGTGTACGCGCTGTCGGGCGCGCGCCTCGCCGGGCGCGTGAAATGGAGCCTCGATTTCGTCGGCCTCGGCGATCGCAAACGCGATCGCGTCGCCACGTATTCAGGCGGCATGAAGCGGCGGCTCAATCTCGCGGCGGCGCTCGTGCACGACCCGGAACTCATCTTGCTCGACGAACCCACGGCAGGCGTCGATCCGCAATCACGTAATCAAATCTTCGACAATATTCTCGCGTTGAAGCAGCTCGGGCGCACCGTCATCTACACAACGCACTACATGGAAGAAGCCGAGCGGCTGTGCGATCGCGTCGCGATTATCGACAGGGGCAAGCTGCTGGCCCTCGGGCCGGTCTCACAGCTGCTCGACGCACACGGCGTCAAACCGAGGATGGTGCTGCAGGGCGCGACCCTCGAAGAAGTATTTCTCCACCTCACCGGACGGAGTCTCCGCGACTAATGCGCATCATTCTTGTGTTGGCGCGAAAAGACCTGCGCATCCTCATGCGAGTCAGGTCCGGACTGTTCTTTACATTTGTCTGGCCGGTCGTCGTGGCGATTCTGTTCGGCGTCGTGTTCTCGGCGCCGGCGCAGAACGCCGCGACCGCGCTGCGCGTCGTCGTGGTCGATGAAGACCAGAGCGACAGCTCGCGCGCATTTCTGCGTCAGCTCGAAGCGTCGGGAGACTTCACCCTCGACTTTGCCGGGTTGACCGACGCAGAGGCGATGGTGCGGCGCGGGCAACGTGCCGCGTACTTCGTGCTCGAGGAAGGCTTCGGCACCGCGTCGCAGCGGCGGTTGGCAGGCCGGCCGCCGGCCATTCGCATCGGCAGTGATCCGGCTCGCCAGGCCGACACGTGGATGATCGAAGGGTTGTTGATGAAGCACGCGATGGGCGGGACGTCCACGCGGCGTCCGTTGCAGATCGCGAGGACCGGCGTTGCGCGCGAGCGCCTCGGGCCTGCCAACGGCTTCGAGATCACATTTCCACAAGGCATCATGTGGGGCATCATCGGCTGCGTCATGAGTTTCGCGATCGGCCTCGTCAGCGAGCGCGTGCATGGCACCTTTGTGAGATTGCAGACCGCTCCCATCACCCGGTTCGACATCCTCGCCGGCAAGGCCCTGGCCTGCTTCGCGGCCATCTCGACACTGCAGATCGCGCTCGTGACGATCGGCGTCGTGGGCTTCGGCATTCGTCCGTCGTACCCGATGCTCGCCCTGGCGTGTCTCTCGGCCAGCGCCGGGTTTGTCGGCCTCGTGATGATGGTCGCGGGGCTGGGACGCACCGAGCAGTCCGCAAGCGGCGCGGGGTGGGCCATGCTGATGCCGATGACGCTGTTTGGCGGCGGAATGATGCCGCAATTCATCATGCCGGCATGGATGCAAACAGTCGGTCATGCCAGCCCCGTCAAGTGGGCGATTCTCGCGATGGAAGGCGCGGTGTGGCGTCGGTTTTCGTTGACCGAGATGCTGCTGCCCTGCGGGATTCTGCTGGCCTTCGGCACGGTGTGCTTCGCGATCGGCGTCCGCGGATTGCGCGACACCTAGCGCCACATCGCCTGCTTGGAAGCCCGCAATCGCGGAGAGCCCACGTCGCGGCCGCGATTGGATCACGCGGGCTGACGGGTATTCGGGTTTTCGGGGTCCTGCGCGGATAATTGCTGGATGGCCCTGATCTCCACCAATCCCACCACCGGCGCCGAAATCGCCCGTTACGAGGAAATGCCGCCCGAGGAAGTGGACCGCGCGCTCACCGCGGCCACGTCGGCGTTCGAGGTGTGGCGCCGCATACCGTTTGAGGAACGTGCAGAGGTCGTTCGCCGCGCCGCTGCAGAGCTGAGAACGCGACAGTCCGAGTTGGCGCGCCTCATGGCGCTCGAGATGGGTAAGCCGGTGGCGCAGGGCGAGGGCGAAATCGACAAGTGCGCATCTGCCAGCGAGTTCTTCGCTGACCACGCAGAGGGCCTGTTGGCACCAGAGAATGTCAAAACCGAAGCCGCCCACAGTTTCGTCACCTTCAAGCCGCTCGGCGTCGTCCTGGGGGTGATGCCCTGGAACTTTCCGTTCTGGCAGGTCTTTCGCTACGCGGCACCGGCGCTCATGGCTGGCAACGCCACGGTCCTGAAGCACTCGTCGAATGTGATGGGCTGCGCGCTGGCAATTGCCGAAATCTGGCGGGCTGCCGGCGCGCCTGAAGGACTGTTTCAATCTCTGCGACTCAGCTCCGCACGTGTCGGCGACCTGATTGCCGACGACCGCATCGCGGCCGTGACACTCACCGGCAGCACCCCGGCCGGGCGCGACGTCGCGGCGCGCGCAGGGCAGGCGTTGAAGAAGACGGTGCTCGAACTCGGCGGCAGCGACCCCTACGTGATCCTCGACGATGCCGACGTCGAAGCGGCGGTCAAGACGTGCGTGTACTCGCGGCTCATCAATTCCGGCCAGAGCTGCGTCGCTGCCAAGCGCTTCATCTGCACGGCCGAGCGCGCGGCCGAGGTCGAGCAACTGTTTGGCGACCTGATGCGCGCCAAGACAATGGGCGATCCGCTGACGCAGGTGGATGTCGGGCCGCAGGCGCGCGTCGATTTGCGCGACGATCTTGATCGGCAAGTGCGCGCCAGCATTCAGATGGGTGCACGCGTGCTTCTCGGAGGCGAACGTCCCGGCGGGCCCGGGGCATTTTATCCGCCCACGGTCCTTACCAACGTCCGCAAGGGCATGCCCGCGTACGACGAGGAGCTCTTCGGGCCGGCTGCCGCCATCATCACGGCGGCGACGGAAGATGAGGCGTTGCGTGTGGCCAATGATTCACCATTCGGCCTCGGGGCGGCGGTGTTCACGCG
>JACCSI010000065.1 GCA_013813075.1 Acidobacteriota bacterium
CCGCAGTAAGCCACGCGTCAGGCGTGCGCGACCGCTCGATCGGTCAGCGCGTCGCGCTCCACCGCACCGTCGCGGATGGCGATGACGCGGTGCGCGTGGGCGGCAATGTCGGCCTCGTGCGTGACCAGGATAATCGTGTTGCCGCCCGCGTGCAGGCGATCGAACAGGGCCATGATCTCAATGCCCGTCTTCGAGTCGAGATTTCCGGTCGGTTCGTCGGCCAGCAGAATCGACGGGTTGTTGACAAGCGCCCGGGCGATTGCGACCCGCTGACGCTGACCGCCGGATAGCTCGTTGGGCCGGTGGTGCATTCGCGGCGTGAGCTCCACCTTTTCGAGTGCGCCCCTGGCACGCTCCAGCCGATCTTTCTTCGACACGCCTGCATAGACGAGCGGCAGCTCCACATTGTGCAGCGCCGTCGCCCGCGGCAACAGGTTGAAGGTCTGGAACACGAACCCAATCTCTTCGTTTCGGATACGGGCCAGCTCGTTGCCGTTCATCTGGCTGACCTCCTTTTCGTTGAGGAGGTAAGTGCCTTGCGACGGCGTGTCGAGGCAGCCAATGAGATTCATCAACGTCGACTTACCAGAGCCCGAGGGTCCCATGATGGCCACGTACTCGCCGCGTTGAATCTGAATGGAGACGCCGCGCAGCGCATGAATCTGCTCGTCACCCATCTGGTAGGTCTTCCACAGGTCGCGGGTTTCAATGAGGGCCATATGATGCCAGTCCACCTTTAGGACGGCGGCGGTCGGCGTGGAGTTCCTATCCAGCGAAATTCTTCAGCTTTTCGATGAGCACCCGCGCCGAAGCCGGCGCGCCGGCCGGTATCATCGCCGCCCAGTCGCGCATGTCGACTGGGACGGGAAACATCATCTCGGCCATCGATGGTATCTTTCGACGCGGCTCCTCAATGGCGCGCGCCAGCTCATTGGCTGGTGCCAGGCGGTTGCCGATGAGCGGCAGAATGACCGGCTTCTGCTCGATGTGAGCCTTCTGCGCGTCGAGCCAGGCGGCCGTGGCGACAGGGCCGTTCACGCCCGCCGCAATCTTGACGCGCACGCTCGGAGGCACCGTCCGGCGAAATATCCACGGCCGCCACCCTGGCTGTCATGCCCTCGCACCGCCCGGGCTGGCGCCGCTCAGGCGCTTGCCGTAGCTGGGGACCCTACGATTCGTCCTCGTATTGGTCTTTGAGTTTCTGCACGACACCCGGGTCCGCAAGCGTCGTCGTATCGCCGAGCGCCTTGCCTTCAGCAATGTCCCGCAGCAGGCGCCGCATGATCTTGCCGGAACGCGTTTTTGGTAGATCCGCGGCAAAAATCACATCGTCCGGCCGCGCGATCGCGCCGATTTTGTTGGCGACGTGTCTTTTCAGCTCATCGGCCAGCGCACTCGAGAGCGCCACGCCTTCCTTGACCGTCACGAAAGCCGTGATTGCCTGGCCTTTGATGTCGTGCGGTTTGCCCACGACCGCTGCCTCAGCCACCTTCTGATGATCGACGAGCGCGCTCTCGACCTCCATCGTACCGATGCGGTGTCCCGCCACGTTGAGGACGTCATCGACGCGACCGAGTAACCAGAAGTAGCCGTCGTCGTCGCGCTTGGCGCCGTCACCGGTGAAGTAGATTTCGGGCGTCCAGCGGCTCCAGTATTGGTGCCCGTAGCGTTCGGGGTCGCCGTAGATACCGCGCAGCATCGCCGGCCACGGCCGCGTCAGCGCGAGCAGGCCGCCACCAACCTTCACCGTGTCAGCCTTGTCGGTCAGCACCTCGGCGCTGATACCGGGGAAGGGGCGCGTCGCTGACCCTGGCTTGGTGGCGGTGATTCCCGGCAACGGCGTAATCATGATCGCGCCGGTTTCTGTCTGCCACCACGTGTCGACCACCGGACAGCGCTCGCCGCCGATGTGAAGGTGGTACCACATCCAGGCCTCGGGGTTGATCGGTTCGCCGACCGATCCCAGCAGCCGTAGCGATGTCAGATCATGTTTGGCCGGCCACTCCGTTCCCCAGCGCATGCACGCGCGAATCGCGGTCGGTGCCGTGTAAAAAATCGTGACGCCATAACGCTCCACGATCGACCAGAGGCGGTCCTTCTGCGGCCAGTCAGGGGCGCCCTCGTACATGACGACGGTGGCGCCGTTGGCGAGCGGTCCGTAGACCACGTAGCTATGTCCCGTCACCCAGCCGATATCGGCCGTACACCAGTACACGTCATCGTCCTTCAGGTCGAACACCCACTTGGTGGTGGCGTATGTGCCGACCAGGTAACCGCCGGTGGTGTGCACGATGCCTTTGGGTTTTCCAGTGGTCCCGGAGGTGTAGAGGATGTACAGCATGTCCTCTGCGTCCATGGCCTCTGGCGCGCAGCGGGAGGGCGCGCCCGCCATCAGGTCGTGATACCAGTGGTCTCGCCCGGGCCGCATCGTGACCGGGATGTCTCGCTGACCCCGTTTCACCACGACGGCGTGCTCAATCGACGGCGTGTCGGCAAGCGCCTCGTCGGCGAGGCTCTTCAACTGCACCACACCGCCGCGGCGCAACCCGCCATCTGCGGTGACTAGAAGGCGGGCTTCAGCGTCGTTGATGCGATCGCGTAAGGACTCCGCCGAAAAGCCGCCGAAAACCACCGAGTGCACTGCACCGATGCGCGCACAGGCGAGCATGGCGATGGCAAGCTCCGGTATCAGCGGCAGGTAAATCGCGACGCGATCCCCGCGGCCGACGCCAAGTGACTTGAGCACGTTGGCAAACTGGCAGACGTCGCGGTGCAGATCGAAATAGGTCAGCGTGCGCCGATCGCCTGGCTCACCTTCCCAGATGATCGCGGCCTTGTTGCGGCGCGCCGAGCGCACGTGGCGGTCGAGGCAGTTGACGCTCGCGTTGATCTTGCCGCCGACAAACCACATGGCATGCGGCGGGTTCCACTCGAGCACCGAGTGCCACGGCGTCGACCACTCGAGTTCGCGCGCAAAGTTGGCCCAGAAAGCTTCGGGATCGCGGGCCGCGTCATCATAGATTCTCGGATCGTTGACATTGGCCTGCGCTCGAAACCGCTCGGAGGGGGGGAAGGAACGGTTTTCCTGCAGCAGTGCGTCGATCTCGGGGGACACCTTCGGCCGGTCTGACATGTCGGCAGTATAGGACAGCCGTCACGTCGTCTTGAACGCCGCTGCGTACCGCGCCCACCGCATTCTGCCGAGCCCCTAAAAGGGCTCCACGTCTGGCTACAGAATCGGCGGTGGTGGCGGCGGCGGCGCCAGGAACGTCTGCGGTTCGAAACCAGCCGGCGGGGGAGGAGGTGGCGGCGGGACGTTCTTCCGGAACATCACGGTCCCGAGGATGCCGCCGAGAACGCCAAAAATTGAATAGAAGAACAGCGAAAACATCAGGCTGAATAGGAACGCGGCACCGATCATCATGCCAGTGCCCATCCCGCCGCGCATCTGTTCGAAGATTGACCGCACTTCGGGCGGCATCTCCTGCGCCCCTGCCAAAATGCGGTCGAGCATCTCTGATTGAAACGGGCCCAGCGCCAGGCTGATCGGAATTGACAGCACCGCCCCCACGAGCGCGCCGATGGCCCCCGCCATCAGCCCGACAATCGCGCCGTCGCCGGTGGATAGCGGCGCCGGGTGATTCTGCTGCATCAGGTACGCCGCCAGCGCGCCGCCGGCGACGACCCACGCACAGCAGCAAAAGTTGGCGAGGTTGACCACCGGAAGCGCCGAGAGCACCCCGATCGCGACGCCGGCGAGCAACGCCGGTTGGAGCTTGGATGGGTTCATGTAAGTGTCCAGTAACAAGTGGTCCAGGTCGAAACCAAAGATGCGGCTTTGAACTTGAGCCCTGATAACTTCGAACTCTCGTCAATCGTAATATTCGCGTCCCTCGCCCGCCATGGGTGACTGTGTCTCGAGCGCCAGCGCCATCAACGCCGGCACGTCCGCGCTGAGGTTCGGGGCCCCGTTGGCGTACGGGATGCCTTCTTTGATCGCGGCATAGGCATAAATCATGCTCGGCGGAATCGCCGGATCGCTCTGCTCCAGGCCCTTCTCCAGCGATTCCATGGTCTGATGGACCGCCGTCTCCTTCATATAGATCTCGGTGCTGCCACACCACACCATCACAAGTCGATCGCAGTGGTTGTCCTGCTTGAACTTGCGAATGTCCGCAATGACCTGCTCCGCGAGATCTTTTTTCGATTTGCCCTTCTTCACATTCGGGCCGTCGAGGCGCTTCACGTAATGCTGCTCGAACACGGCCGGCATCGGCTGGACGGCCGCAACTCAGGGCGCACCTGCTCGAGCAGCGTTGGTTCGAGCACGCCCGCGGTGCGCGCGCCGGCATAGCAGTCCGCCGCAAAATGTCCCAGCCGCCGAAGACGATGTCGTCCAGCGTCGGGAGGTCGATAAACTCGCGAATCTTTGGCGACCGTCCGTCGGTGCGCTTACCGAGCCGGATGGTCCCATTTCCGTCAAGGAGCCCACCGGCGGCGCCACCTTCTTGCGGATGGCATGCACGCCGGCAATGACGGTCGTGCTCACGGCGCCCAGCCCTACCAGTAGAATGCCGAGTTTTCCGCTGGCTGGCGCGATCTCTACAGGTGGTTTCACGGTCTGGAACTATATCAAAGCGAATTCGCGGGAGGGCTTGCCGGCGTGCCATCGACGTGGAGGCAACCGGATTTGAGGGCGGTGATCGGCATCATCTCGAAAGCCCTTTTGAAACCGTGTCCTATCATGAGGCCATGTTCTTTCGATTCAAGCGCATGAAGCCGATGGATCCGTTGCAGGTCGCCATGACCGGCGTGCGCATGGGCGAGCGGTATCTGCAAGTCTTCTGCAGCGATGCTGCGCTGACACGTGGGCTGGCGACCAAGGTCGGGTTGAGCGGCATTGCCGCACTGGCCGCCGGCACCGACGGTCAAGCCAAGCAGGCCAAAAAGGCCGCCGAGAAGGCCGGCGTGCTGATTGACATCAAGGTGACGGCCAGGGCGTTGGAGTGGGACGACGGTGCGTTTGACATGGTGGTGCTGGACAACACTGGTGGGGCCTTCGGAGCCTTGGCCGAGGCCGACCGAACGGCCTGCCTCGCGGAATCGCGCCGCGTGCTGCGGCCGGGAGGGCGGCTCGAGTTCATTGAGCGCTCCGGCGACCCGAACATGGTCGAGGCGGTATTGGCCGCCGCCGCTTTCAAACCTGTGCGAACGCTCGCGGAACGCGATGGCTTCCGCTTTGTAGAAGGACTCAAGGCATGACCATGTTTGCGAACAAAGTGGCGATCGTCACCGGAGCGTCGAGCGGGATCGGGCGCGCGACGGCGGTCGCCCTGGCGCACGGGGGCGCCTCTGTCGTGGCGGTCGCGCGCAGTGCCGCCGCGCTTGAATCGGTCCTTGCGGATTGTCGGCGGGCAGCGGGCGGCGGGCAGTCCGACACCGAACGAGGGAGTGAAGCTGGCCTCTTGCGCTCGGTCTCGGCGGAACCAGACGCCACGCCCATACTTTCCGCTCGACAGGCGATCGCGGTCGTTGCCGATCTCACGTCGCCCGAGGGTCCCGATCACATCGTCAAACAAGCGGTCGAACACCTCGGCGGCATCGACATTCTCATCAATGCAGCCGGCGTCATTGCCATGGGCACGACCGACGCCACCAGCGACGAGAGTTGGGACCGAGTAATGGATCTCAATGTGCGTGCACCATTTCGTCTGATGCGCGCAGCGTTTCCCTATTTGAAGACACGCCGCGGCGCCGTCGTGAATGTGTCGAGCGTCAATGGGC
>JACCSI010000099.1 GCA_013813075.1 Acidobacteriota bacterium
TATCAGCTTCGATCGGATCGAATCGGAATCGCTGTTGATTGGCTTGGATCTCGACGGCTTCGCCGTGTCGTCGGGTTCGGCGTGCTCATCGGGGACACTCGAGCCGTCGCACGTCCTGAAAGCCATGGGGCTGCCGCATGCGCGGACGTTGAGCTCGATTCGCTTCAGCCTCGGCACGAACAACACCGACGCCGACATCGAACGCGTCATCACGGCGCTGCCGCCGCTCGTGGAAAAGCTTCGCAGCCTGACCACCGTCGGCGGACGCCGCTAAACGGATCAAGCCGCAGAGCGACGCGTCCACACGCAGGCACGCGCGGCAGTTAGACTTGGGATGGCGGGGCTGACCGGCGTTCCAAAGCCTGCATTCTGTGCTTTTCTCTGTGTCCCTGAGTCTCTGTAGCCCCGTTTCGAAATCAGATGAGAATTGTTGTCGCGATGTCGGGGGGGGTGGATTCGTCCGTGGCCGCGGCGCTGCTGGCAGAGCAGGGACACGAGGTCATCGGTGTGTCCATGCAGCTCTACGATCAGAGCGAGGGGCAGACCAGCTTCGGGACCTGCTGCACCATCGACGACCTGTACGACGCGCGACGGGTCGCGGCCGCCATCGGCATCCCGCATTACATCGTCAACTTCGAGAGCCGCTTCGATGAGCAGGTCGTCTCCAACTTCATCAAGGAATACAGTGCCGGGCGCACGCCCATTCCGTGTTCGCACTGCAATTCCGACGTCAAGTTCGCGACGCTCCTCGATCGCGCGGTCGGGTACGGGGCCGAGCGGTTGGCGACGGGCCACTACGCGCGCATCGAGCCGCGCCCCGACGGGACCTTCCTGCTGCGCCGCGGCGCCGACATCGCAAAGGATCAGACGTATTTTCTGTTCTCACTGACGCAGGTGCAATTGGGCCGCGCTTTGTTCCCGGTCGGACATTTTGACAAGGGTGAAGTGCGCGAGCACGCGCGACGGCTGCAGTTGCGTGTCGCCGCAAAGCCGGACAGCCAGGAGATTTGCTTTGTGCCCGACGGCGACTACGCGACGTTTATCGAGAAGGCGGCGCCGGAGCTGAAGAAGTCGGGTGCGGTGGTCAACCAGGCCGGCGACGTGGTGGGCGGGCACGGCGGCGTGCATCGCTTCACGATCGGCCAGCGCAAAGGTCTTGGCCTGTCATTGAAGGAGCCGCTCTATGTCCTCGCCATTCGCCCAGAGACTGCGCAGGTGGTCGTCGGTCCGCGCGAGGCGCTCGGCCGCGCGGCCTTGACCGCGTCACAAGTGAATTGGGTTTCCGGAATCCCAGTGCAGGAGTGGACGGGTGTGCACGCGCAGATTCGACATCGGCACCTCGCCGCGGCGGCGCGTGTGCGAGAAATCGATACCGCGCGCGTCGAAGTGGAGTTCGACGAACCGCAGTCTGCGATTACCCCAGGTCAGTCCGTGGTGTTCTACGACGGCGATATTTGCCTGGGCGGCGGTTGGATCGACTGACGTCACACTCAGACTTGGGCGGTGGCGGCGACGGTTGGCGTCTCGTGCGGAACACCGGATAAAAAGCGTTCCGCGTCGATCGCCGCCATGCAACCTGTTCCCGCGGCGGTGACCGCCTGGCGATAGACGTGGTCCTGTACGTCGCCTGCCGCAAACACTCCTGGCACGTTGGTGCGGGTGCCCCCGTACGTCACGATGTAGCCGTTCTCGTCCAACGTGAGCTGCCCAGTCAGCAGCGTGGTGTTAGGGATGTGGCCGATCGCGATGAAGACGCCGGCGATGGGCAACTCGCCGATCTCCCCGCTCTCCAGGTTTTTCAAGACGAGACCGGTGACTTCGCCCTTCGTCACATCTTTGATGTCGACGACGGCCGTGTTCCAGATCCACTTGATGTTGGGCGTCGATTTCGCTTTGTCCTGCATCACCTTCGACGCCCGGAGCGTGTCGCGGCGATGGATGACGGTGACCGTGGAGCACAGCTTCGACAGGTAGATCGCTTCCTCCATCGCGGTGTCGCCGCCCCCGATGATGGCCACGTCGAGACCCTTGAAGAAGAAGCCGTCGCAGGTGGCGCACGTGGACACGCCCCGCCCCGACAACTGCTTGTCCACACCGAGGTCCAACCACTTGGCCGACGCTCCGGTCGCCAGGATGAGCGTGTCGGACGTGTAGGGAGTCTTGCCGACCGTAATGCGGAATGGACGCTGCGTCAGATCGAGTGAGGAAACGTCACCCTGGACAAATGTCGCGCCGAAGCGTTCCGCCTGGTTTCGCATGTCCTCCATCAGGTCGGGCCCCATAATCCCGTCGCGAAAACCGGGATAGTTTTCGACGGTGGTAGTCAGCATCAGCTGACCCCCTTTTTCGATACCCTCAACGACAAGCGGACTCAAGTTGGCGCGGCCGGTATAGAGCGCCGCGGTCAGCCCCGCCGGACCCGTGCCGATGATAGTAACGCTGCGATGCTGTGATGACATGTCTGTCGGATGTTCAGAAGCAGGTGCGGAGGGTTCGGCTTAGGCGAGGTGTCTGTCGATGACTCGCACCAGGTCGTCCTTGTTCGCGAGACCCACGATCGTCTCCTTCAGCTCGCCACCCTTGAACAACAGCAAGGTCGGGATGCCCCGCACGAAAAACTTATTCGGTGTCGTCGGGTTTTCATCGATGTTGACCTTGGCCACCGTCACCCGGCCGTCGTAGTCCTCCGCCAGCTGGTCCACAGTGGGCGCGATGCGACGGCAAGGGGCACACCATGGGGCCCAGAAATCCACCAGAACCACGCCTTGTTTGACCTCTGCATCGAAATCGGAGTCGGTCAACGTCTTCACTTTGTCTGACGCCATATTGATAAATGCCTCACACCTTGGATGTCGATTCCCGGGGAGTGGGTACGAGTGACCGTCGGGCTCGTCCCGAGGGACGGAGACCGCAACGGAGACCGAAACCCACATCGAGGGCCGTCAGTCAGGCTGTCGTCCGAACGGCGATCACTCTTTTATACACCTTCACGTATTCAGCCGCCGAACGTTCCCACGAAAAATCCTTCTTCATGCCATTGGCCTGGAGTCGCCGCCAGACGCGCGGCTCGCGGTACGCATCCAGGGCACTCCGCAACGCGGCCATCAGGGCGGCCGGTTGGTAGTCTGTGAAGAGAAACCCCGTCCCTTGGCCGTTCTTCGGATTGTAGGCACGCACCGTGTCCACCAGCCCGCCAACCGCGCGGACGACCGGGACGGTGCCGTAGCGCATGCTGTACATCTGATTGAGCCCGCACGGTTCGTAACGCGACGGCATCAAGAAGATGTCCGCGCCCGCTTCCACCAGGTGGGCACGGCGTTCGTCAAACCCAATGTACGCGCCGATGCGTTCAGGATACGCCTCCGCAAGGGATCGCCACATCGTCTCAAACCGCGGCTCGCCGCTGCCGACGACAACGAAGGTGGCGTCCAGATCTGCCAGGTATGGCGACAACGCCGCGATCAGATCCAGCCCCTTCTGCTCCACCAGCCGTGATACCAGTCCCACCACCGGCCGCCCGAGCGACTCATCATCGGCCGGCAAACCAAAGGTGTCGAGCAGGACCCGTTTGACCTCCCGTTTACCGGTCAGGTCATCCGCGTCGAATGCCGCGGTCAGGAAACGGTCCTGGGCGGGATTCCACTCCTCGTCGTCGATGCCATTGAGCACCCCGACCAGCGCGTGTCGACGGGCACTGATCACGCCGTCGAAACCGTAGCCGTATTCCGGCCGTTGAATCTCCTCGGCGTATGTCGGGCTCACCGTGGTGAGGGCGTCACTGAACATGATTCCAGCCTTCAGTAAGCTGAGGTGGTCCCAGAATTCGAACCCAGCAACCGTGAAATCTTCCCAGTCCAGCCCGAGACGCGCGACCCACCTTTTGTCGAAGACCCCCTGGAACGCCAGGTTGTGGATCGTGAACACCGTCGGGACGCTGCCAAGGTCAGTCGAGTCCTGCGGACGACCCGACGCGCGCGCGATGCGCCGCGCATAGACCGGTAACAAACCGGCCTGCCAGTCGTGACCGTGAATCACTGAGGGAGGTTCCGGCTGCAACGCCGCCCATTCGAGCGCGGCGATCGACAGAAACGCGAACCGCGTCGCGTTATCGCGGTAGTCGGTATTGCGTTCTGCGTAAAGGCCGACGCGATCGTACAGTTCCGGACAATCCACCAGCATCGCACGCGCGTGTTCGCCGAGCGGCACTTCCAGGAGGTCGGCATCGAACCATCGGTCCGCCACGTAGGCACGAATGCTGGCGCGCTTCTCCCCCGCGGCTACGCCGCGATACCGCGGTGTGATGAGCGTGACGTCGTGCCCCAATTTGCCAAGCGCGCGGGCAAGCGCAGTCGCCACGTCGGCAAGTCCACCGGTCTTGGAAAACGGATACGCCTCGGAGGCCACCATCAACACCCGGAGAGTCGCCGGTCTCTTGGGTGTCTTGGGTGTCTTGGGTGTCTTGGGAGCCGCTGTCGATTGTGGGCTCGTTGCTTTGACGGCCCTCGAACTCTGCGACCTCTGCGGTGTCTTCTGCGC
>JACCSI010000141.1 GCA_013813075.1 Acidobacteriota bacterium
GTTCAGGCTCGCACGAACCAGTAAATGGCGTATCCTTCAGCCGCACGCTCGACTGCTCCTCCGGGGGCGGCGGATCGCGCAAATAATGTGTTTTGTGTCGGGCAGCCCTGAAAGGAGCGGTCCATGAAGTTTGTGATTGGGCGCGTGAGTGTCGTGATGGTTCTGATGCTCGCCGGAGTGCCGTCAGTCGGCTTGGCGCAGCAGACAGGCACGCTGGTTGGAGTGGTCAAAGACGCGCAGGGCGCTGTACTGCCAGGCGTGACGGTTACCGCGGCCAGCGACGCGCTGATCGGCGGGTCGCGCTCCGTCGCGACGGGCGACAGCGGTGCGTTTCAGCTCACCGGCCTGCCGCCTGGGACCTACATCCTGACGTACGAGCTGACCGGGTTTACGTCTGTGAAGCGCGAAGGCGTGGCGATCCAGGTATCGCAGACCGTCCGCATGGACGTCGACATGGCCGTCGGCAGCCTGCAGGAGACGGTCACGGTCAGTGGCGCATCGCCGGTGGTCGATGTGAGCTCCACCGTGACGCAAACCAACATCACCAAGGAACTGTATGAGGCGATCCCAAGCGGTCGCAACCCGTGGGTCATGGCCGGTCTGGTCCCAGGTGTCATCACCGGTCGTCTGGATGTCGGCGGCACCGAAGGGATGCAGCAGTACAACCTCGAAGCCTTTGGCTCCGCCGACAGCCAGAAGTCGTTCTCTATCGATGGCCTCAAGACCAACTGGGGCGGTGGGAGCGGCGGCGCGACCATGCAGTACTACGGCTTCGAAATGTATGAGGAATACAACATGCAGACCGCGTCGGGCACCGCGGAGAGCGATGTCAGCGGCGTCTACATGAACATGGTGACGAAGTCGGGCGGCAACCGCCTGACGAGCGATCACAACTTCTACTTCATGAACGACGGCCTGCAGACCACCAACATCGACGACGAGCTTCGTGGGCGTCTCGGCCTGCGGCCGGGACAGCAGTCGGGTGCGGCCGGCAACCCGATCAAGATTTCCTACGACTGGAGCTCCACGCTCGGCGGCCCAATCGCGCGCGACAAGGCGTGGTTCTTCGGCGCGTTGCGGTGGTGGCGCCTGGACCAGTTCCAGATCGGCGCGCTCAATCCCGACGGCTCGCAGGGGATCGACGACAACCGCATCCGCAACTTCATGGGCAAGGGCACGTATCAGCTCAATCAGCAGACGCGGAGGTCGGTGATGTTCAACCGCAATTTGAAGGACCGCTTTCACCGCCGCGAAGTGGACTTCAGTGAGGACAAAGCCACGGTGCTGCAGGACCAGCCGGCGCAGAATTACGTCGCGCATGTCAGCACGGTCTTTGGCCGCGCCACGGTCTTCGATGCGCGCATCGGCCGCATGTGGGGCGAGTTCCCGACGCGGTACCAGAAGGAAGTGGAGCCGACCGACATCGCGATTCGTGACATCGTGCGCGACACGCAGGTCAACGCCGCCATCGGGCAGTCGATTAACCCGAACCATCGCTATCAGGCCAATGCCAACCTGGGGTTCTTCCGGGAGGACATGGGCCCGGGCACCCACGATATGAAGGCTGGCGTGCAGTTGTCGTGGGAACGGATGGGGTATGACCGCATCAGGAACGGCGACCATTACCTTGAACTTAGTGACGGGGCGCCGAGTCGCGTGCACATCGCCAACACCCCGGTCAACTCCGACCATCGTCTCGAGACATGGGGGCTGTTTGTGCAGGACCGGTGGACTGCCGGCCGTGCCACCCTCAATTACGGCGTGCGCTTCGACGGCGTCAGCTCGTATCTGCCCGAGCAATCGAGCCCCGCGGGAACGTTCGTGGGCGAGCGCTCGTTCCCCCGTAAGGAGGTGTTCAAGTACGGCTTCAACGCGGCACCGCGTCTTGGGCTGTCCTACGACCTGTTCGGCAACGGTCGCGCGGCGCTGAAGGCCTACTACGGTCGGTTCTATAATCAGTTCGGCTCGGAGCTGGCCGAGACGCTCAACCTGAACGGTCTGCAGAGCGTGCCGGTGACGTGGAACGATCTCAACAGCAACCTGCGGCTCGATGCAGGCGAGTTCACGGCGCCGAATTTCGGGTCAGTGGTGCCGCGCATGAACCAGGATGCCAAGCGGCCCTACAGTGACGAGATGAACGTCGGGGTCGATTACCAGTTGCTACCCAACTTCGCGGTTGGTGCCAGCTATCACCGCCGACAGCATCGCAACGGCCTGGGCATCGTCGACGAGGCGCGGCCGAGTTCGGCGTACACGCCGGTTGAGCGCACCTATCTCGACCCCGTCAGCCTCGCGACACAGACCATCACGGTCTATAACCTGAACCCCGCGCTCGCCTCGGTGCGCGACCGCGTGA
Organism: Acidobacteriota bacterium; assembly: GCA_013813075.1. Classification (GTDB taxonomy): domain Bacteria; phylum Acidobacteriota; class Vicinamibacteria; order Vicinamibacterales; family UBA2999; genus JACCSI01. The sequence continues at coordinate 2,357 of JACCSI010000141.1, forward strand.
TCACCAACGTGGACGTGCTCCGGAGCGATTACGACGGCGTGCAATTCACGTTCAACAAGCGCATGTCGAACCGATGGCAGGTGCTCGGCGGCCTGACGTTGCAGACGCACCAGGGGTTCTCCCATAGCGGCACCTACACGAATCCCGGCAACACGACGGACTTCAACGATCCCACCTACCGGCTGAACAGAGACAATTCATCGGTGTTCATCGAGTTGCCGTGGTCGTTCACGCTCTCCGGCAGCTATCTTGTCGCCTACGGCATTTCGGTGTCGGGCAAGTACACGGCCCGCGCCGGCGACCCGCTGATCCGGACATTCCAGGCCGCTGGTCTCGCCCAGGGCACGCAGACGGTCTGGGTACAGCCCCGGGGGGAAGACCGCACGGAAACGGTAAACAAATTTGTCGATTTGCGGTTCTCGAAGCGCTTCGGGGTCGGGAGGTCTCGCCTCGAGGGCACCGTCGATCTCTTCAATCTCCTGAATGCCAATCACGTGCTGGAACAGAACACCGCGACCGGCACCACGTGGGGGCGTCCCTCGCGCTTGCTGGCGCCCCGCATCGTCCGATTCGGGTTGACCGCCCGCTTCTAGCGACCAACCACGCGTGCCCGTCTCAGGTATACCGGCGGCCCTGGCGCCGCCGGTATTTCCGGGTGCCCCCAGCCGTGGCGGGGACCCGCACCTCCCATGGTGACCGACGCGAGGCGTCCTCGGTCTCGCGCGCCGCGGTGTGACGTTTGAAGACACCGCGCCCGAACGCCGCGCTATAATGCAGTGCGCGGAATTCTCGTAATGCGCTGATA
>JACCSI010000153.1 GCA_013813075.1 Acidobacteriota bacterium
CCTCCACCCCCTCCTGCCCCCAGCACACCTCCGGTCACGGTCAGCCCACCGAGTGCGGTGGAAGACAGCGACACCAAGATCGTTCAGGTGTTCTACGCCACGGATCGAGGGCGGTCAGACATTGCGGGCGAGTTCCAGAACGTGCGTGCCGGCCACGGTGCCCTGAGTCTCGGGCGGATCAGCGTCAACATTCCGCCCAAACATCGGCTCGGGGAGATCGAGCGACCCTCATGGTGGACATTTCAGCGCGACAATCCTGACAACTTTCTCGTCATCACCGACAGGACAGTCGACGCCTACGACGATTTTTATGCGGCACTGCGTCAGCGCGTCGCCAGTTCGCCCGAGCGGGACGCGTTTGTGTTTGTCCACGGCTATAACGTCGGCTTTGATGATGCGGTGTTTCGAACCGCACAAATCGCGCACGATTTGACGTTCAAGGGAGCACCGATTCTCTACAGCTGGCCATCTCGCGCCAGCTATCTGGCGTACGCCTACGACACCACCAGCAGTCAGCAAACGATGCTGCAGCTCCAGTTCTTTCTCGCCGATGTGTCGAACAGGACTGGGGCGACGAGCATCCATTTGATTGCGCACAGCATGGGCAACCACCCGCTGACCAGAGCCGTCGCGCAACTGCAGCGAGCAGACCGGTCTAAATTCCGGCACATTATTCTCGCGGCGCCGGATATCGACGCGGTGGTGTTTCGCGACGAGATCGCACCGCGCCTGACCTCACCCGGCTCGCGCGTGACGCTGTATGCGTCGTCCCAGGATCAGGCACTTGTCGCCTCCAAGATTTTCAATGGTGCGCAACGCGCGGGCGACTCGCGCGACCCGCTGCTGCTTGCCGGGATCGACACGATTGACGCGTCGAACGTCGTCACCGATCTTCTGGGTCATTCGCCGTTCGTGCCGTCGGTGCTGATGGATATTTACAGTTTGATTCGGGACGGCCGGGCGCCGGGCGAGCGGTTCGCCATGGACCCGGTGCCGCCCAGCGCTCCACGACTGTGGGTGTTCAGGCCCGCAGCCAGGTGAGCGTACCCCTATGAGCCAGGACACGTCGCAGGATCACATTTCCCACAAGCGCGTGCTGTTCAGACTACCCGGTGCCGACGCGGTGGTCCCGCGAAGCGAAGAATACGCACGCACCGACGCCGGCCCGATGACGATCGATCTGTACTATCCGCCATCGGCGACCGATGCGGTGCCTCTGGCGGCGGTGCTGTTCGTGACGGGCTATTCGGACATTGGCGCCCAGCGGATGCTCGGCTGCAAGTTCAAAGCGATGGGCGCGTTCGTCTCGTGGGCGCAACTGGCGGCGGCCTCGGGGCTGGTTGGCATGACCTACGAGAACAGTCATCCCTACGACGTTGATCAAGCGCTCGACTACATCCGCGAGCACGCCGACGAGTTCGGGATTGACGCCCGCCGGATCGGGGTGTGGGCGTGCTCAGGTCACGTGCCCAACGCGCTGTCGCTATTGATGGAGCGGGGGGAGGACATCAAGTGCGCGGCGTTCTTGTACGGCTACACACTCGATGTCGACGGTGCGACCGACATCGCCGATATGGCGGCCAAGATGAAGTTCGTGACCGTCGCCGCGGAGAAGGTGGTTGAGGACCTTCCGCGAGATGTCCCACTGTGGTTGGTGCGCGCGGGGCAGGACGGCATGCCGGGATTGAACCACGCCTTCGACCGTTTTGTCTCAAAGGCGCGCGCGGCGAACCTGCCGATGACCGTAGTCGATCATGCCACCGCCCCACACGCGTTCGATTTGCTGGACGACAGCGCGGCGACGCGACAGGTGATCAAGAACACGCTGGCGTTCTTGCAGCATCATCTCGCCAACCCTGACGCACCCCGACCCGTCTAACCCTCGCATGACCTCGCAAACCAACGACCTCCGCCTGGCCGTTCGCGGCCTGTTGCGGAGCCCCCTTTTCGCAATCGTCGCAATTCTGTCGCTGGCCCTGGGAATCGGCGCCAACACCGCGATTTTCACGCTGATCGACCAGATTTTGCTGCGCAAACTCCCGGTCGCCAATCCCGACGAGCTGGTGATGCTCTACCAGGAGGGCCCACACTCCGGCAGCAACATGGGGTCGCGAGCTCACTCCTATCCGATCTATCAGGAATATCAAAAGCGCGCCGAGCCACTCTCCGAGGTCATCGCCCGGCGCTTGATCGCCACGTCGGTCAGCGTTGACGGCCAGACCGAGCGGGTAGACGCCGAGATGGTGTCGGGCAACTACTTCACCATGTTGGGGGTGAAGGCCGCCGTGGGGCGTGTGTTCA
>JACCSI010000162.1 GCA_013813075.1 Acidobacteriota bacterium
GGCTGACGCTGTCGCGCGACAAGGCGCTGTCACGCAAGCTCCTGGCCTATCACCGCATTCCGGCGCCGCACTTCACGGTGGTCCCACTCAATCGCAAGCCGATCCTGCCAAAGCGGATGGCCTAACCGATGATCGTCAAGTCACTCACCTACGAATCATCGATCGGCATCTCACAAGCGTCGGTGGTTGCCAACGAAGAGCAGCTCGTGAAACGTGTCAAGTACATTCACGACACCATCCTGACGCCGGCGATCGTCGAGCAGTTCATCGATGGTCGCGAGCTCTATGTCGGTGTGATGGGCAACAAGCGGCTGCGCGTATTCCCGGTGTGGGAGATGTCGTTTGCCAAGATGTCCGACAGCAATTGGCGCATCGCCACCGAGCGCGTCAAGTGGAGCGTCAAATATCAAAAGCGCCACGGCATCGACACCGCCGAAGCGGAGTTGCCTGATGGCCTGGCGGCGAAGATTCAGCATCTGGCGAAGCGGACGTATCGGGCGCTCGAATTGTCTGGGTACGCCCGGGTAGACTTCCGCATGGACGCGAATGGCAACGCCTACGTAATTGAAGCAAACGCAAACCCCCAGCTTGCAGAGCAGGAAGATTTTGCGAAATCGGCAAAGCTCGGCAAGCTGACGTATTCGATGCTGCTGGAACGCATCATGGCGCTTGGCGTGCAGTGGCAGCCGCACCGGATGGGGTTGGAGTGATCGCGCCTTACACCTCGTCGATCACGACCCGCCGCACGTAGAACGATACGTCCAAGCGCCGCGTCCGGATGGTGGCGTCGGCGGCAGACAGCGCGATGGTGTAGAGGCCGGGTTCGGTGGGGCGCCAACGGTAATCCCAGAGGGCCCATGTGCGATGCGTCCGAGGAGCAGGGCAGACTGAGAACGGTGTCGGTGGCTCGCCGGCGCGAAAGCGAATTGCCAGGCGATCAACGGGTTTGTCGCCGCCCCACACGATACCGACGATGCGATATTCGAGACGGCCGTTGACGCGCCGTTTTTCAACTCGAATCGGGGTTGCCGCAAGGTCGATGGCCGGCGGCGCGTAATCGCGTGCCAGGCTCGGCACACCGCCTTGATGGGTGCGCAACGAAAACTCCACCATCTGCGTCGTCACGGGTTCGTCGGCACCCACGAACCGGATCTCGTTGACCCATTTGATCCAGCTGCAGCCGTACCACCCCGGGACGACCAGGCGCACCGGGGCGCCGTGGTCAGGCAGTAAGACGTCGCCGTTCATACGCACCGCGAGAAAGGCGTCCAGACGCGTGAGCGCATCGAGCGGGAAGACCCAACTCGCGCCTGGTCGCGAACTACGCGACGGCTGTTCGTGATCGTCAAACCCGGCGATGAGCACCGCGCTCGAACCCGGTGATGCCGGGAGCGTCGCCAGGACCTGCGCCAGCGGAACGCCGTCCCACTCGGCGACACTCATCAGCCCAAAGTTATCGGGATCAACGTTGCCGGAGCATTCGATCAGATGTGCACCCATGGGCCTGGCGTCGCGGCGAAGCGCTTCCAGCGGCAGCGGCCACACGCTCGGCGTGGGTCGCAGAGCAGAGGGGGCGGCCGTGCGCAGGAACATCTCACTCGTGGCTGTCGTGAGCCGGTCAGCCCGAAGTCGAGAAAGGTCGGTAAAGCGCCGTGCATCAAGACCGCGTCCCCCGACGATCTCCTTGTAGGGGGTGTGGCGCGCTGTGTCGCCGTGGACCGGCAGGGTGGCTATCAGCTCGCCGAGCGCAGTGCCTTCACAGGACTGCGCCGCAAGCTGCTCGACGAGCCCGCGGGTCCCGCCCAGAAAGGCGACGCCGCCCCAGAGCAGGCCCGCGCGAACGATCGAGCGACGCTCCATCTCGTGAAAGTGTAGGGCATAATTCCTAAATGCTTCAGCCACGCCCCGGCGCCGGCCGCCTGCTCGCGTTGGGTGCGCTCAGCGTCACGCTCTGCGTGAGTCTTGCCGCCCAGACGCCGCAGGTGCCGGTGTTTCGCGCCAGCATCACCCATGTCACCACCGATGTCATTCCGCGTGACGCGAATGGCCGGTTCATTTCGGACCTTACCAAAGACAACTTCACCCTGCTCGAAGACGGTGTGGCACAGCAGGTCGACTTTTTCTCTCTGGTGCACGGCGGTCGGACGTTCAATATCATCGCGGCACCGCCACCGGCGGCGCCGGAGGGCATCATCCTTCCCACTGTGCCGCGTCGCCTCGTCGGCGACTCGACGGGGCGCGTACTGCTGATATTCGTCGACGACCTGCACTTCGAACCCGAGTACACCCCGCACGTCCGCAAGCTGCTGCAGGACATTGCGACCACCATCCTGCACGACGGGGACATGGCAGCCGTGGTCTCGAGCGGCCCGTCGTCGATCGAGGTGCAGCCGACTTACGACCGCAAGCTTGTGGCGGCGAGCGCCAGCAAAATCCGCGGATCGGCGATGACGGCCAACGAGCTGTTCAGGTTACTGGAAACGTCGCAAGGCCCCGGCGACGTCCGACAGCGCGCGCAGCTGGCCTTCACCTCGGCCTATGAGATGCTCGCGCAGATCGAGCGGGTGGAAAACAAGCGCAAAGCGGTCCTGTACATCAGCACCGGCTATGACTTCGATCCGTTCGCGGAGTCTCGAAAAGGTGCCGACCGCGTCCAGGGCGGGCGCTTCGCCGACCCGTTGCTGCGCATCATCGATCAAGAAAACCCGTACTTTCGGACGCCGACGGTGACGGCCGATATCGACCTTGCCGTCTACATGCGTGAACTCACGCTGGCCGCCAATCGCGCCAACGCAACCATCTTCACTGTCGACCCACGCGGCCTGGCCGGCATCGTTGACGCCGGCCAGAACCTCGATCAGAGTGAGTGGCGCATGCATCTCCAGAAGACGCAAAGTTCGTTGCGTTATCTCGCGGAGGAAACGGGCGGATTTGCGGTCGTCAACGACAACGACTTCGTCACCGCGTTCAAGAAGATCGATGCCGAGACGAGCGACTATTACATCCTCGGGTATTACTCGAGCAATCCCGATCCCAGCCAGCGGGTGCGGCAGCTCGAGGTGAAGGTCGACAGGCCTGACGTGACCGTGGCAGCAAGACGCGGCTACTCGCTGAAAACGCAAGGTACGCCGCCAAAACCGAAAAGTAGAAAATAGCGTTGTGCTGATTGCGGGTGGGGCCCGTGTCTGTCCAGCCGCGCCGTGACTATCGGCTTGCGGCGCTGATTCTGTCGCCGATGGCCGTCAGCCGTGCACGTACGGCCGTGTCCACCAACCGCATATGTTCCGTGACGGGCGACGTGACCATCGCGGTCTCGCAGATTAGCGAGAGCGGACCGACCAGAAGCGAGCCCCAGGCGTCCGGCGGCAGCTGCTGCTCTGCCTCGGGGATCCCGTGCACCTGGGCGACCAGCTCCGTGCGCAGTGCCGTAACGCACGACCCATTCACGGCCGCCGTGTGAGTGCTGATCAGCACGCTCTGAAACCAGCTCCGGGCCTTTTCACTGACCGTTGCGTCGAGCCGTGACCCGCGCAGCGTCTCTACCGCCGCACGCTGCACACGCCCCCGTTCGACGGCGCAGCGTTTGACGTCGCCGTCGGCAGCAACCACGACGTCGACTTGAGTGATGCCCCGCAGCCGGTCGTCTCCGGATCGCACAACGCGGACCTGCGCAGACCCTCCCTCCAGGGCGGCGACCATCAGGCGAGCGACAATGAACGCCGCGACCAGCAGCGACCTCATTCGCGAGCCCGGTCCGCAAGCCCCGGCAACTGTGTACGGTATTCAAGTCGCAGTGCGACGACCTCCGACTGTTCGACGCGCAATTCCCGCGCGATGCGATGGATCTCGCGCTCCTCGGCGATGGAAATATTGGCTTCGGCAGCGGACACCGCGAACAAGCAGCGCAGCAGTGCCAGTTTCTGCTGGTGCGTGGCCGATGCGCCGAAATCGCGGGCGATGATGAAATCTTCCGTGCCCGCGAACAGCAGGCTGCTCGACTTGGCGAGTCCGACCACCAGCATCGCCTGCTCGCGTGGGATGCCGCCTTCGGCTTCGACCAGCGTTTCCATAACCTGTGTCTCGGCCGGGCTGACATGTTGATCGGCATGCGCGACGCGACCGAGCAGGCACGAAAATCGCGCAATATACCGCGCGCGCTCGGGCTCGAGCCGGGCGAGCGCCTCGAGCAGCCCGCGCAGCGTCGCGGGTGTCTCGATGGCGTCGGGTCTATCCAGTCCCAGCCACGACCAGATCAGTGATTTCACGCCGTAACCCTCTCATGTTTGGGCTCTCGTCCCTGTGACGCTGCAAGGCGAAACCGGCCGCGTCCAGCGCGATGGCCGGGGGATGGACGGCGTCCAGCGTGGGGAACATGGCGAGAGCACGTGCAACGGTGATAATTATTACTGCTAATGGCGAGAGTGCGTTCCCTCGAAGGACGGCAAGCGGGAGTGCTGGCCGGCGTCATTCAAGGCATATTCCGGCGAGCCATGGGCCAGGCGTTGAATCCCGCGAAAGTGCAGGCCCACGCGCCGCGGGTGTTGGTGTCGTCGTTTTTATCCAATGCGGTGCTGGGGTCGGGCCGTTTCGCGGTTGAGCGAAGTCTGTTGCAGATGGTGCGTATCCGCGCGGCTGCTCGAAACGGCTGTCCATTCTGAATGGACATCAACGCCGCCGTGGGCGGCAAGGCCGGCTTGGACCGGGCCAGGATTGAAGCCGCCCTCGCCACCAACGCGGTGGCGTTGTCGCCGCGCGAGTCTTTGGCCCTCGAATACGCGGACCGCGTCAGCGCCACCCCGGTCGATGTGCCCGACGATTTTTTTGCACGGCTGCAACAGCTGTTTTCCGAGCGCGAGATTGTCGAACTCACCGCCCACATTGCGCACGAGAATTACAACGCAAAGTTCAATCGTCCGTTGCGTGTCGCCGCCAACAACTTTTGCACGATTCCACTCCCTGAGGCGCAGCCGTGACAGTCGCACGAGTGTTCGAACACGTGGACCTCACCTGTAACATCGGCCGAAGCGCGCTGTGACACCAGCGCGACCCCGGGAAGCCATTCCCGATCTGGTAGATCGGCGCGGATGTCTGAATTGTCAGGATTCAAAACTGGTGGCCGGGGACAGAATCGAACTGTCGACACTACGATTGTCAGTCGTCCGACGCGCAACAAGCGTTGAACGCAAAACACGCCAGTCTCTCAAGATCGTTCGGCACAACTCGCAAAGCGCGCATCACGGGCGTTACGACCAGTACGGCCTATCTACTCGCGATAGGGACAATCCTGGGGACAGCCACGCGCTTGCGCTGCTGTCGACGTAACGTCGCACCGTGCGTTTCTGCGGCTCCTGCTCGCGCGCGAGACGTGCATACGCCCGTTTTTGGC
>JACCSI010000165.1 GCA_013813075.1 Acidobacteriota bacterium
GCTCTATGCCGTGCAGGCGCGCGATCCCCTGACGCTGACCGCCGTGCCGGTGGTACTCATCATGGTCGCGATGATGGCCGCGCTGATTCCCGCGCGGCGAGCGATGAGAGTCAACCCGGTGCAGGCGCTCCGCTACGAGTAGGACTCGCGGCAGCGCCGCTCGCGGCGTCGCACGCGCACGGCGGCGCCTCTACGCGAGCTCGGCTTCCAGGCGAGTGACCAGGTCATCCAGTTGCTTGACAACGGCCCGCACCGTTTCGGGTTGGCTCAAATCGACACCGGCCCTGGCGAGGAGGTTCATCGGGTAGTCGCTGCCGCCGGAGCGCAACAGCTCCAGATAGCGCGTCACCACGCCCTCGCGCACACCGGGGCTGTCACTCTGCACGTCGTTCATCAACTTCGCCGTCGAGGCGAAACACGTGGCGTATTGATACACGTAATATGGCGACTGGAAGAAGTGTGGGATTCGTGCCCAGGTCATTTTGGCGCGGTCATCAGGGCTGAGCGCGTCGCCCCAGTATTGGTCGAGCAACCCGGCGTAGAGGTCGTTCAGAATGTCGCTCGTGACCGGCTGCTCTTCTTCAACCAGTTTGTGCGCGTGCAGCTCGAAGTCGGCAAACAGCACCTGATTGTAGAAAGTGCCGGAGATATTGTCGATGGCGTGCTGCAGCAACACGACCCGCTCTTCGCGAGTGCGAGCGCGCTGCAGCATCAACTCCAGCAAGAGCGCCTCGCTCAGGGTCGAGGGCACCTCCGCGACGAAGATCGTGTAGCCCGCATACACGAACGGCTGCGTCTCGTGCGACAGCATGGTGTGAATCGAGTGCCCCATTTCGTGCGCGAGGGTAAACACCGCGTCCAGCGTGTCGTTGTAGTTGAGCAGCATGAACGGATGGGAGCCGTAGACCGGCGCCGAATAGGCACCGCTGCGCTTACCCTGGTTCTCGTAGACGTCAATCCAACGTCCTTCGAACGCCTCCCGCACTTTGCCGCGATAGTCCAGACCGAGCGGCCGCACCGAGTCGCTGATCCAGTCGAGCACGTCGTTGTATTTGTAATGCACGTCGTGGTCGACCAGCGGGACGAAAGCGTCGTAAGAAAAATAGTCGGTCAATCCGAGCACGCGGCGCCGCAGCTTGTGATACCGGCGGAACGGTTCGACACCGGCCTTGGTTTCACGAATCAGGTTGTGGACAACCGCGGGCGGGATGTGGTTGCCGAACAGCGCCGCGTCCAAGGTGCTCGCGTGGCCGCGTGCCCGGGCGTCAAACCACTCGCGCTGCATGACGCCGTTATAAAGCGCGGCGTAGGTGTTGAGCGTGGCGCCGTAGGTGTCGTAGAGCACTTCGTAGGCCTGGCGACGGTCGGCCTGATTGCGGCACGTGGCCAGCAACTTGCGATACTGGCCATAACTCACCTGGACGCTTTCACCCGTCGAGAGCGTAATCGTTGGGGAATGCGCGTCGGCCGTGGACAACGCCGCGTAGGCGTCGTTGGGTACGCCACCCAAGCGACTCGACAGCGACAGCAGCCGCTCGCCTGCCTCGTCGAGGACGTGTTTCTGCTGTCGAAAAAGATCCTCGAGGTAGAAGCAATAGAGCGCAAGGTCCGGCGAGCCATCCATCCACAGCCGTACGGTGTCAATCGGCACCCGCAGCAGCTCTGGCCCGTACCACGATTCCGCCTGGCTCCACCGCGCCAACAGTAATTGGACCTGCTGCCGCTTGGCGTTAATCGCGTTGTCGCGCTGGTCCTGGTCGTAGTGCAGTGTCGGAAAGTACCACACGCGGTACGCCAGCTGCGCGATGCGGTCGCGCTCTTTCAAGCTGTCGAGCAGTCGCGCCGGCCCCTGTGCAAGGGTGCCCTCGTACTGACGGAAGGCCTCGATACCGTCACTCAACGAGCGGAAGCCGGATTCCCATTCCAGCCAGCTGGAAAAAATCGATGAAAGATCCCAGGTAAACTTCGAGTCGACCGCCTCGCGCGCGGGCACAAGTGTCGGCGCCGGCGGTGCGGGAGACGGCATCAGGTGATCATAGTCTGCTACCCTTTCGCCGTGGTCCGGAC
>JACCSI010000172.1 GCA_013813075.1 Acidobacteriota bacterium
CTCGAAATAACGGGGACCGACGACGTTGTACATGATCACGACGTCTTCGTTCGGACGCGGCGTGTAGCCGTCTACCGACACCCCACGAGAGCTCGAGCCGCCTAACCCGAGCGGCATTTGTCGGCCCAGGGCAAACGATTCCACACCCGGCATTGCCGTGACCGCCTCGGTGACCCGTCGGTGGAATTGACGGCCGGTGTCCGGGGTGTAACCGTTTGGAAAGAGATCAACAGACGCGATGAGCAGATCCTGGTACTTGAAGCCAGTATCGACGTGCTGCGCTGCCTGTAGCGACCGAACGAACAGCGTCGCCCCGACCAGGAGAACCAGACACACCGCCACCTGCGACACGACCAGGGTGTTGCGCAGTCGCGAGCCCGTGCGGCCGCCACTCGCACCGCGGCCCGCTTCTTCCTTGAGCGCATGGACGACATTGGGCCGCGATGCTTGCCACGCCGGCGCCAGGCCGAATATCAATCCGGTCGCCGCCGAGAGCGCCAGTGCATACGCGAAGGTGGTGGCATTCAGCCCGAGACCGAAATTGGTCGGCATATCGGTGGGGGGGGCAAACGTCATCAACAGCCCATAGGTCCAGGACGCCATCACCATGCCGACAAGACCGGAGACGAGCGACAACAACATCGCCTCGGTCAGCAGCTGCCGTACCAGGCGCCAGCGGCTCGCGCCAAGCGATAACCGCACCGCCACCTCGCGCCGTCGCCCGACCGCACGCGAGAGCAACAGGTTGGCGACGTTGGCGCATGCAATCAGCAGCACCATGGCGACGACGACCGAGAGCACGCCCAGAATCGGCGCCAGCGCCGAGGGCGCGCCCCAGGTGGCTTGCCAGGGGCGCACCACCGTCAAGCGCAAGCCTTCGTTGCTGTCCACGTATTCCTGATTGAGCTGCGACATCAGCCCGGACAACTCCGCCTGCGCCTGCTGCTGCGACACACCAGGCTTGAGTCGCGCCAGCGTCTGCATCCATCCGCTGCCACGCGCCTCGAGGCGGCTGCCACCCATCATCTGCGGCTGCATCGCCATCGGCACCCAGGTCGACGTCGCCACCCCGAAGAACGAGCCGAGGAATTCAGGCGGCGTGACCCCGACAATCGTCATCGGCGTGTTGTTGATCGTGATCTCGCGTCCGACGATGGACGGGTCGCCGGCGAAACGCCGCTGCCAGTACGCGTGACTCACCACCGCCACTGGATGTCCGCCGGGGGTCTTATCGTCTTCCACACTCAACAGTCGTCCCAGGGCCGGTGCAATGCCTAAACTGGAAAAGTAATTGCCCGAGACCATGGCGCCATAGGCGCGCTCGGCTTGGCCATCGACGGCAAGGCTCATGGCGAGATCGTCCTGGCCGATGATTTCCACCGTTCGCGCCCGCTCACGGATGTCGCGATAGTTGGGATGCGACCACGAGCGGGAGCGCCCCTCGCGCGTCTCGACCAGAGGCACATAGATCAAATCCGGATCCTGCGCGCCAGGAATCGGCCGCAGCAGCACCGCCTGGACCCAGGTAAACACGGTGGTGTTTGCCCCGATACCCAATCCAAGAGAGAGCACCGCAGCCAGGGTCAGGCTTGGCGTTTTGAGTAGCGACCGGAATGCGGAACGGAGATCCTGCAGAAATGTGCTCAAGCGGTGCTCCCGCCGGTTAGACGGACGCACCAAGGTCGGAGTTCACCTTACGGAAGCTCTAGTGCGCGAGGGGCGGGGCGGCAGCAAAGACAGCCTCGAGGCGGTGGCCTCGAGGCTGTGTTCCGAGACCGCTAATTCTTGATGCGATCGCCGAGGTCCTTGACGGCGTCGCCGACCTTGCGCTTGACCTTGCCGGCACCCTCCTGGACGTCGCCGGCCGCTTCATCCGCGACCCCTTCGTCGTGAAGTCGATCGTTGCCAGTGGCATCCCCGACACCCTGCTTGACCTGGCCCTTGACCTGGTTGAGCTTCCCTTTGACTTCGTCTTTGTTAGGCATGACATGTCCCCCTGAGTAACGAGTGTTGACGGCTCAGCCGCCCGGCTGCTGTAGTTGCGTGCCACTTTCTGGCGCGAGAGGCGCCCATTCCGTGAGCCGCCACCAGCTATTCAGCAAGCCCCAGGCCAGCCCAAGGTGGCCCTTCGGGCACCCGTCTTTGCCAGTCGTAGGCCCGCCCTTCCCTTTTCAGACCCCTGGGGCATAATCGGCGCGTGCCGACCCGGGCCCTCGTCCTCAGTCTCCTGGTGCACGTCGTCGTGGCCGCCGATCAGGCCGGCGGTCCAGCCGCGTTGACGACCGTTCTGCAGCGCGCGGGCGAGCGCGTCGAGCGTTATTTCGCACGGGCCCAAAGCCTTGTCTGCCTCGAGGTGATGAAGCTGCAGCCATTGACGCCCGGCTGGGCGAGCGAGGGCTTTGGACGAACCGTGGAATCGGAACTGCGTCTCGCCTGGGCACCAGGTAGTGACGGCGTCCCCTCGGCGCAGGCGCAGACGCTGCGTCAGGTGCTACGCGTCAACGGACACCCACCGCGCAAGAACGACTGGAACAACTGCACCACGCCAGAACAAGAGTCGGAGGAAGTGCAGCCGATCTCGTTGCTGCTGCCAGGCAACCGCTCGGATTACCGGTTTACGTCGTCGGGTTCGACCCGCTTTGATGGTCGCGCCGCCATCTCGGTGGATTATGAACTTCTCAAGGAGGCGCAGGTTGACGTGCACATGGTCGAAGGTCGCGACGATTGTGTGAGTTTCAATCTCGAAGGCGGTCTGCGCGGTCGGATCCTGATTGACGCCGAAACGTATGATGTGCTCCGTCTCGACCAGCGCCTGAGCGGGATGGTCGAGATTCCGCTGCCGAAAACGGCAACGCGGAGGTCGGGAGGTCCGGGGAGTTGGACGATGGAAAGGTGGGACACCTCGATTCGCTTCAAACCCGTGTCGTTCCTGAACCCGGATGAAACGCTCGTACTCCCGGTATCGACCACTTCGATCAGAATTACCCGAGGGTCTGGAACGCCGCGGCTGCGGACAAGCACCGACTACAAACACTACCAGCGCTTCCTGACAGGCGCTCGCATCGTCGGCGATTAAGCCTTGGCGGGATTTTTAAGCGCCGCCTTCCTTGACCAGTGTCACCGGCAAAACCGATCAAACGGCGCCTCGACGGGCGGCGCGGGAGCAAAGTTAGATGGTCCTTGGGCACTTTCTGCTTGTCGTCAGCGGTGTGTTCTTTCTCGGCACCCAAAGCGCCGTCGCGCGCGATGGTGCACGTCACCCGCATTCTGCGCAAGCGGCCGCGCGCGCAGCAAAGCGGATCACATCTGCGTTCATCGTGACGCTCCCGCACGAGGCGAGCGAGCTCGTCGTCGACGGGACCGCCATGGTCGGCGCCGGCACGTCGCGCAAATTCGAAACCGAGCCGCTCGAGGCCGGCGTGACCTATCGCTACACGTTCACCGCGAAATGGCAGCCCAACACCTACACGACGATGGTGCGGACCAAGGTCGTCGCTTTCCGCGCCGGCGCGCAGGTCGTCGTCAACCTGATGGTCGAGGATGCGGGCGACCGCGTGCGCGTGATGTACGTGCCGACTCCAGCGGATGTCGCAGACGAGATGGTCACGCTCGCCGGCGTCACAGGGCCAGACGTGATCTACGAACCCGGCTGCGGCGATGCGCGCATCACGATCGCCGCCCTCAAGGGCGGCGCGAGACGTGGCGTCTGCATCGACATCGACCCGGAGCGTGTCGTCGAGTCCCGCACGAGGGTGCAAGAGGCCGGGTTCGAACACCTGATCGACATTCGACTCGGCGATGCGTTGGACCTTCGGGACTTGTCAGCGGTCACGGTCGTATTTTTGTACATGGGCGACCATTTCAATCGCCTGATCCGCCCTGTCCTCTGGAAGGAGCTCAAAGTTGGCGCGCGCGTCGTGTCGCACCGGTTCACGATGGGCGACTGGCAGCCGGACCAGACCGTGACGGTGAGCAGCGCAGAAGGCGGCGACTATGAACTTCATCTGTGGACAGTGACCGAAGAACTCAAGAAACGGACGCAACGGCGCTGACGAATGGATTCCGGCGAGCTGCTCGCACCTCATTCCGGGCTCATGCCCCGGCGTCGGTTACGCTTCCTTGTTAAAATGGCGACGTCATGAACCCGGATGGGTAACCGTATCGTGCGAGCTGCGCTCCTCTGCGCTCGGCTTCTTGTCATTCCCGCCCTGATCGCCCCGTTCTGGTTCTGGAACAACGGACTCCTCGAGCTCGAGGCGACGCAGTTCGTGCAACGGTATCTTGCTGACCGCCCGATCCTGCAGAAAGTATTCGACCCGCACATCAACGACATCGGCACCTATCAGGCGCGAGAGCTTAGTTACTTCTTTGATTACCTCGACGCGCGGGTGTTTGCGTTTTTCATGAATCTGGATCGAGCGATCTTCGTGCCGGCGAGCTCGGTCGGGGCGGGGTTCCTGACAGCGCTGGTGATCGTGTGGCAGACCCGGCGATGGCCGGCCGCCACCGCGCTCGCTGCGACGTTGCTTCTACTCCTGTATCTCACCAACTTCATCTACGTGGTGACGAGCGGAGTCTTCTACCGCTCGACCAAGCCGCTCCTGGCGCCGGTACTGATCGCCACGGTCCTGTATCTCTTCAATGTATTGGCACGGCCCGCATCGCTCGGGGAGGCGCCAGGCGGCGCCCTTCAGTCGCGCGCGCAACGGGCGCGGCATGCAGTCACGCTATTCACGCTGCTCTGCACATTGAGTCTGCTCGATCGGCAAGGGTTTTTTCTGGCGGTCGTGGGATTGGCGATCGTGGTCATGTATTGGATCTCCCGGAAGGCGAGCGGCGGGCTGGTCATCGCCGCGGGTTCCGCGGTGGTCTCGATGGTCGTTTACAACATGCTCGTCGGCCCGGCCTTGATACGAGCACTCAATGGCTACAACCCGAGCTTCCAGTATCAGAATGTTCGTCTGGCCGAGATTCTGACAACGCCGCAACATTTCGTGCGTGCCGCCGAGATCTTGTGGCAGGCCACGCGGGTCTTGGTCGGCGGCCTCCCGTCGGCGCTGGCCGTGATACTTCTCGCCGTAGCGCTGTGGCGTCTTCAGCCCTGGCGCCGAGCGAGGCACCCGACTGTCGGCATGCTGGTGGTCGTCGCATTGCCGGCGGCATTCCTCTTGATGTTCGCCATCATGGTGGCGCGGCATCCCGCGATCTATGACCTGACCGACCATCGTCTGTGGTATTACCCGCTGCCATGGCAGGCACTCCTGTTGGCCGGGGGAACATGCGCCATCGGGTATTCGATACGGGCCGGCAAGGCCGGGACGGCGCTGCTGTGTGGAATTCTCGCTCTCGCGACGGTGTCGAACGTGACGCAGTGGAACAGTTACCGGCGCGACATGTCCTTTTCACAGTGGTTTCGCGTCGTATCACAGCAGTCTGAGGCGCTCAAGGCCTCGCTACAGGATGGGCGGCCGCGGCCGTTTCTGAGCCCGGAATATGCCGACTTCTATCAGTACTGCCTGCGTCTGTCGCCGGCTCTGAAGGTCCGGGACGCTGCCACGCGGCAACCCGTTGTTCGCTAGGCCTTCAGAAATAGGCCCCTGCGGCGCGACACCGAGCACGACAGCGCCAGGCAACACGTTGTTTCGCCGGTCTATCGCATCATGGCTTTGTAGTGGCGGTACCACGTGCTCTGAAAGCGTTCCTCGGGATCATGCTGGCGTTTCAGTGCGAGAAACTCTCGCATCTGTGGATAGCACTGCTCCACTTGGTCGCGCCGCGCCCAGCGGTGATAGGTCAGGTAATAGCTGCCATTGTGCGCGATGGCGCCGTCGATCAGTGCCCGAAAGGCGTCAGCCGCCGACGCCAGTGATTCCGGCCGGTGTTCGACGTGCAGATTGAAAATCACGCACGCCCACGGCTCGCGCGCCCACGCCAGAAAGCTTTCGTCGTCCTTCTCAATCAAGCGCACCGTGCCGTAGACGAGGTTCGCCTTGGCTGCAATCAGGGCGACCCGCGCGTCTTCCATAAACGCGGCCAGCCGCGGCCTGGGCACATAGAGTTCCGTGATCATTTCAGTCGCCTTGACGCGATTGCCAGAGGCGCGATCGAGGTCGGCATGGTAGTTATCCACATACGCGGCCGAGAGTTGCCAGTCCGCCCAATAGACCTGGCCTGAGGTGGCCAGGTAACGCGTCGAAAAGACTTGAAATGCGCGCTGCTTGAAGCGATGCGAGTAATACGTCAGCCGGGCCCAGTCTTCGGGATTGAATCGGGTCGGGTTTGGCGTGAGTGTCGTGTCCGCTGCGACCGGCTGATAGCACGAGAAGACGCCACGCCGCAGGAAGCTGTCGCGGGTGCTGTCGGTCGCAAACTGGTAGTCACCGTAGAGATATCCGTCCCGAATACGCTCGGTCAACTTGTCGATGATGGTGCTGGTGTCCGCCAACTCCACCACACGCCGCACCTTGACCCGCGGTCGCAGCTTCAGCTGCACGCGCGTGATGAATCCGAACAAGCCGTATCCGCCAATCGCCAGCCGAAATAGCGCAACGTTCTCGGTCCGGGAGCAGCGGCGAAGGGTGCCGTCCGGGCCGAGCAGATCGAACGACACGACCTGATCGATGATCGGCTTCAGCGCGAGGCCTCTCCCATGCGCGTTACATGACAGCGCGCCGCCTATGCTCAATCGGTCGGCGCCGGTCTGCTTTTGGTAGATCCCCCATTGCCGCTCACGGCCAACCTGCGCCCGCTCGAGGTGCGCCAGCAGTCCAGGCCACTGAGTGCCGCCCTCGACCGTGATGACGCCCGCTTCGCCATCGAATTCGAGCACCCGGTTGAGGCCGCGTGAGTCGACCAGCAACGCGCCCTCGGCAAATTGTTGACCTCCCATGGCATGTCGTCCACCGGCGATAGCGACAGCGCGACCGCTGTCTGCCGCACGCCGGACGGCGGCCTGGAGCGCCTCGGTGGTGACCGGTTTCACGATCTCGGCCATGCGCGTCGCGTTCATTTGCGAGTGCACGTCGTTGACGAGCGTTGACGCGTCGAACTCGGGGATAGCAGAGAGATGGGGGCGACCGACACGGAGCGCAGGCGCGCATCCCCCAGCCGCCAGCGGCAGCAAGGCCGCTGACACGAAGGCCCGGCGCGAGATGCGCGAGATCTGACGTAAAGGCTGTCGCATCGACACAGGATGCCGCATGGGCAGCGGCAAGTCCTGAGTCATCGATGAGAAAGCATGAGAACTTCTCGAGCGGCCGCCGACTTCGAGGCACAGGTGCGGTTGTCGGGCCAACACCTCGCCAATACGCCGCAGGTGCACGGGCGCCAGCTCGCTATAAGCGGAAGACCTTGTCGCTGACCACGCCCTTCAGGGCGTTCCGCGTGTCGACGATAAGCGGAAACGATTTGACGATGCGCGCGTAGTCGAAGACCTTGTGGTCGGTGATGATGAGCGCGCAGTCGCGGTCCTGTGCGGCCGCGTGCTCGGGCACGGACTCGAGTGCCAGATGCGCATGCTTGAAATCGGGCACGTAAGGGTCAGTGTAACTCACGTCGGCGCCGCGCCTCGCCAGCAAGTCCAGAATGTCGAGCGCCGGCGACTCGCGCAAGTCGTTGACATCGCGCTTGTAGGCGACGCCAAAGATATGGATGCGCGAGCCGTTGATGGCCTTGCGACCCGAGTTCAGGGCTTCGGCAACGCGTTCCACGACGTACTCCGGCATCGCCCCGTTGACGTTGCCGGCCAGTTCGATGAAGCGCGCCTCGAAGCCGCTTTGCCGCGCCTTCCACGACAGATAAAACGGATCGATCGGAATGCAATGCCCGCCGAGGCCGGGGCCCGGGTAAAACGGCATGAATCCGAACGGCTTGGTCTTCGCCGCGTCGATCACTTCCCACACGTCGATGTTCATGCGATGACACATCAACGCCAGTTCGTTGACCAGGCCGATGTTGACGGCGCGGAACGTGTTCTCGAGCAGCTTGACCATCTCCGCGACGCGCGTCGAAGACACCGGTATCACCGTGTCCATCATCTGGCTGTAGAACGCGAGCGCGGCATCGGTACTGGGCTGGTTGATGCCGCCGACCACCTTGGGAATGTTCTTGGTGTGATAGGTCGGATTGCCCGGGTCGACACGTTCTGGCGAGAACGCAAGGTAGAAGTCCGTGCCGGCGACCAATCCGCCCTCTTCGAGCAGCGGCTGCACAACCTCGTCGGTCGTCCCCGGATACGTCGTCGATTCGAGAATGACCAGTTGCCCCTTCCGCAACACCGTCGCCGTGGACGTCACGGCGCGGACGATGTACGACAAATCTGGGTCGCGGGTCTTGCGGAGAGGAGTCGGCACACAGATATCGATAATGTCGACGTCGATGAGCGCGTCAGGCTGCGTGCTGGCGCGAAACTTACCGCTCTGCACGACGTCATTGAGGTCCGCGCTAGAGACGTCAGGGATATAACTCGTGCCGGCATTGAGATCGTCAACGCGGGCCTGGTCGATGTCGTAGCCGACCACTTCGAACCCGGCACGTGCGAACTCAACGGCGAGCGGCAACCCGACGTAACCCAGGCCGATGACGCCAAGACGCGCCGTCTTGGTATTGATGCGATTCAGAATGTCCATGCACTTATCCGAGATAGAAACGTCCGACGGCGTCGACCACCGCGGCCTGCTGCGCTTCGGTGAGCTCGCCGTAAATCGGCAACGCCAGCGACTCGCGGGCGGCGGCCTCGGCCTGCGGAAAGACGCCCGCCGCGTAGCCCAGATCCGCGAAACACCGCTGCAGATGGAATGGCACGGGGTAGTACACCTCGGTGCCAATCCCCTGCGTGGCGAGGTGTGCGCGAAGTCGATCGCGCTCGGCGACGCGCACGACAAACTGATTGTAGATGTGCGTGCGTCGCGGCGCTTCGACCGGGAGCCGCACGATGTCCGCGAGTCCGCGAGCGGCGAACATGGCGCGGTACCGGGCGGCGTTGCGCTGCCGGGCTTCGGTCCAGGTCTCGAGATGCGGCAGCTTGACGCGCAGCACCGCGGCCTGAATCGCATCGAGGCGGAAATTACCCCCCACCATGTGGTGGTAGTACTTCGGCTCCATTCCGTGGTTGCGCAACAAGCGAATGCGGCGCGTCAGTTGGGTGTTGGTACTCGTCACGAGTCCGCCATCACCGAAACCGCCCAGATTCTTACTGGGAAAAAATGAGAAGCAGCCAAACGCGCCAAAGCTCCCGACCTGATGGCCGTCGTAGGTGGCGCCAATCGCCTGCGCCGCGTCCTCGATGACGAACACGCCGGCCTGCACCGCGGTATTGATGATCGGATGCAGGTCAGCGGGCTGACCGAACAGGTGGACCGGGATGATCGCCTTGGTGCGCGACGTCATCGCCGCAGCAACGGCATCGGGGTCGATGTTGAAGGTGTCTGGTTGAATGTCCACGAGCACCGGCTTGGCGCCGAGACGCACAATGTCCGCAGCCGTCGCGAAAAACGAATAGGTGCTGGTGATGACCTCGTCGCCGCGGCCGATGCCGAACGCCATGAGCGCCGCCAGCAGCGCGTCAGTGCCCGAAGAGACGCCCACTGCCTCCGGCACACCAATCAGGCCGGCAAGATCGCGCTCCAGCGCTTCGACCTCAGGACCATTGATGAACCGCTGACTGTCATAGACCCGAGTCACCGCTGCCAACAACTCGTCGCGCAACGGCTCGTGCTGGGCAGCGAGATCGAGTAAAGGAACAGTCACAAATCGTAGATCCTATCAGTAATATTGTCGTAATGGACGTCGATGTCGCGGTCGTTGGTGGTGGCGTGGTCGGTCTGTCTTGCGCTTTGGCGCTGGCGCAAGGCGGCCTCGAGGTGTGCGTGCTGGAACGCGAACCGCGGCTCGGCCACGGGACGAGCACACGAAACAGCGGCGTCATCCATGCCGGTATCTATTACCCGCTCGGGTCGTTAAAGGGCCGCCTGTGTCTCGAGGGCCGCGAGCTCCTCTACGACTTCTGCAGGACGCACGGCGTCACGCACCAACGCTGCGGCAAGCTCATTGTGGCGACCGAGCCGCACGAAATCCCGGCGCTGACGCGACTCTTTGCCCATGGGGTCGGTAACGGCGTGCGACTCGAGATGGTGGACCGCACCGTCATCGCGGCGCGCGAACCGCACATTCGTGCGATCGCCGGCATTCTGTCCACGGATACGGGGATCGTCGAAACGGAGTCGCTTGTTCGTGCCCTCGGCGCGGCGTGCAAGGCGCGCGAGGTTGCGCTCGTCATGGCCAGCCCCCTGGTCGGCGCGGAGACGTTGCGTGATGGCGTGGAGCTGCAGACCCCGCACGAGCGGTTTACAGCACGGCAGGTTGTCAACGCGGCCGGGTTGTACGCGGATGCGGTCTCCTCAGTACTGGGGGGGCAGCACTTCACTATCTACCCCTGTCGAGGCGAGTACGCGGAGCTCGCGCCCTCTCGGGGTCACCTGGTGAATGGGCTGGTGTATCCGCTCCCGGGCGATCACTCGCTCGGCGTGCACCTGACCAAAACTACGTGGGGGAGCGTCAGGCTGGGTCCGACGGCCCGCTTCCAGAATCGTCGAGACGACTACGAGAGCGATCGGTTGCCGCTCGAGGCGTTCGTCGAAGCCGCACGGGGGCTGCTCCCGGGCATCACACTCTCCGATCTGCAGCCTGGCGCGACCGGGATCCGCCCCAAGCTGCACGGCCCGGAACAAACGTTCGCGGACTTCATGATTCAGCGAGACCCGGTCAACCCGCGGATTGTGCAGGCGGCCGGAATCGAGTCGCCGGGACTGACGGCGTGCCTCGCCATTGGTCAGATGGTGGCTGGTCTCTGCCTGAACGCGAGGTAGCGGCGAATCGCGTCTTGCCAGGTCGGCAGCGGGTCGGCCACCGACGCCAGGCGCGAATTGTCGAGCGCGCCAAACTGCGGCCGCGCAGCCTTGAGCGCCAGCGATGCGACGTCTACCGGCACCAGGTGCTCCAGCCCGCCGATGATGTTCGCAATCTCCTGCGCGAGCTCGTACCACGTGCAGTGGCCGGTATTGACGACGTGATAGGTTCCGCTCGGCGCGCTGCCGCCGAGCAGGCTGAGCGTCGCGGCGGCGACGTCCACGACATAGCTGGGCGACACCACGCGGTCGCGAAAGACCTTCGCCGGCTGGCCTTGCTCCAGTGCGACGATGATGCGGTCGATGCTGCCCATTCGCGACGTGCCCGGGGTGTGGGCCACACCAAACAGGCTCGCCACCCGCAGAACGAACCAGCGACCCGCATCTGCAGCCATCCATTCGCCGACCAGCTTTGACGCAGCGTACACGCTCCGGGGCGATGGTGGGTCGGCTTCGGAGTACGGCCGGCCGGCAGTACCGTCGAAGACGAAGTCGGTGCTGTAGTGCACCAGTGTCGCGCCGATGTCCCGCGCGGCACGGGCAAGCGTCAGCACGCCGAGGGCATTGACGTCGAACGCACGCTCCTGCAGTGCCTCGGCGCCGTCCACGTCGTTGAAGGCTGCGCAGTTCACGACGACCGACGGCCGGGCCCGGGACACAACCGCCGCGGCCTGCGCCGTATTCGTGATGTCAAGTTCAGCGCGGCTGCACGCGATCACGGTGCCGTGCGCGGAAAATGCATCGACCAGTGCGCGGCCAAGTTGTCCATCGGCGCCTGTGATGAGAAACGTCATGATCGTCCGAACGATTTAATCGCAGACCGCGTTGTCAGAATCGTCCACGCAAGCGCGCGGCCCGGGTGCCACGGTTGGGGCACGACATGAGTCACGTAATAGCGATACGCGCTCTTGTGAAATTCGCGATTCGCCAACCGAGGCGCCGTCCGGCTGGATTGACCGACGCGATGCCGAACGACGGCGGCGGGAACGTAGCGCGTATGCCAATTGACGGCTCTCAGGCGGCGGCACAAGTCGGCATCTTCCCAGTAGAGAAAGTAATGTTCATCGAAGCCGCGCACCTGGGAGAGCGCCTCGCGCCGGGCCACCATGCACGCGCCAGAGACCCAGTCGACGACAGTGCTCGATACACCGGAGTGCACGGCATCATGCGACATCAGGTTCTTGCGCACGATCGACAGGCCGGGCAGCAGGCGGGAGAGCGCTCCGGTGCGTCCGAAGATACCGGTCATGAGACTCGGGTCGCCGCGGGCGCTGTCCTGCAATGTGCCATCCGGATCGAGAATGCGGGGACCCACCAGCGCACAGTCGGGCCACCGCAGCAACTCCGCCCGCAGCAGGGCCCCTGCGCCGGCGTCGAGGGCGCAGTCCGGATTCAAGATCAGGACCACCGCGGCTCGCGTCGCCGCAATGCCCGCGTTGACACCACGTGCAAACCCGAGATTGGCGCCGACCCGAAGCAGCCGAACCCGTGGCCCGCCGTTCTCGGCCGCCTGTTCGCTGCCGTCGCGCGAGTCATTGTCGACGACAACCCCCTCCCACTCGAGGCCGTCCAGTCCCGCCGGCAGCGACGCGAGAGTCGTTCCCAGCGCCTCGCCGGCGTTGTAGTTGACTATCACGACGGAGACGTCGGTCATCGTGGGCGTGCCATGCGGAGTTCGAACCGCTTTTCGCGCAACTTGAGGCCCAGCCAGCTGGGCTCGAGCATCTGCCAGATGTCGGAAGCGGTGGCGCGGCGCGTCCTTTGTACAATCCGGCGCTTCCGCCACATCGCGCGTCCGCCTCGGAGCGCAGCCCACTTCGCGGCAACGAACGCGGGCAGCCGACCGGCCCAGGTGAAATACGCGAACGCGGCCGCAAGATACACGGCATGGAGCGGCAGCGACAGCCACAGGATCACCGCTGGCGTGTTCTTCAGATAAACCCACTCCAGATTACGCTGACCGTAGAACACCGAGCTATCGCTGGTGCGGCCCAGGCTGGCGCTGCCGACATGCTGCACCACCGCTTCAGGCATGTAGACGCAGCGATAGCCCCGCAACCGGACTCGATACGACAGATCAACGTCCTCGTGCGAGAGAAAAAAGTCCTCGTCGAACCCGCCGACCTCCTCGAAGACCTCACGCACAATCAGAAACGCGGCACCGCACGCGCCAAACACCTCGCGACGCCGCAAATGGTGCGACGCCGGCGCCCCGTGGCCGCGCTTGAACGCCCCCCCGGCACGCGTCACACCATCCCCGGCACTGTCGAGCACCGTGGGATCGTGCATGTAGACGATGCGCGACGTCACCAGGGCCGCGTTAGGGGACCAGCCCAGCCCGTTGCGCAGAGCCAGCAACCAGCCAGGCTCGACGCGGGTGTCGTTGTTGAGAAAGGCCAGCAGCGGAGCGCGCGCGCCGGCAGCACCGCGATTGTTGCCGCCGGCAAACCCGAGGTTCTGTTCGGTGACGACCAGGCGCACCGACGGGTAGTGCGCACGCACGAACTCGACCGAACCGTCGGTCGACGCGTTATCGACAACGACGACTTCAAACGACAGGCCGTCCTGGGCAAGCAGCGCCTGCAGGCAGGTATTCAGGTGCTGCAGCCCATTGAAATTGACGACGACCACGGAAATCTCGGGTGACGCGGCCGTCATTCGGCACACTCGCGATACACCGCGTAGGTCGCTTCCGCCGTGCGTCGCCATGTGAACGCCTGCGCACGACGCAAGCCGCGTTCTCGAAATTCCGCGCGCTTTTCGGGGGCGATGACCAGCGCTTCAATCGCGTTCGCCCACGCGACGCTGTCCCCCACAGGCAGGCGGAGGCCGGCGTCGGCGATCACTTCGTGCGACGTGCTGACGTCGGCGGCCAGAACCGGCGCACCGGAAGCCATGGCCTCGACCATTGGTAAGCCAAAACCTTCGTAACGCGAGGGATACACCAGCGCGAGGGCTGACTGATACAACCCGAGAAGCGTCGCCTCATCGACGTGCCCCATCATCTTCAGGGCGACGGGCTGTCCGGCGTCCGCCGCACGGCGCTGCAAAACCGGCAGCAGCCCGCGGTCCAGACCGGCCAGCACCAGGGTGAGATCGCGACAGGGGCCGCCGCGGGCGCGCAAGCGCAGCACGGCGTCGAGTGCCACCTCGAGATTCCGGCGCGTGTGCAAATCGCCGACGTGCAACACAAACGGTGGGTCGGGGCAGTCAGGTGGCACCGTGCCGTCCGCCGGCGCAAAACCGGAGGTCGCCCCCAGCGGAATGACCCGAATCTGATGGTCCGGGATGCCATACGCCGCGACGATCTCCTGTCGTGAAAATTCTGAGTCGGTGATGACCAGATCTGCGGCTTTGGCGCTGGCGCGATAGAACGATCGGCGCAGGTGGTCGCGGCGGTGCGGATACCACTCCGGGCGACGTTCGTAACTGACATCGTGCAGCGTAATCACCATGCGGCGGATGCCGACTGGTGGCGCCGTGTAGGCGGGCGCGTGATAGACGTTGAGGGCCGCTCGCCGCGCCGCCCGCATGACGCCAACCATGCTCCAACCCAGATTGGTGGGCGGATGCCACGGTTCCGCAACGTATTCAAGGCCAGCACACGACGCCGCGTTGCCACCAAGCGCCACCAGCGTCAGTGGTTCACCCAGTGCCAGGAGTGCCCGTGTCAGTTCTCGAACATAGCGCCTGACGCCGGCCGCCGGCGAATCGAAGGCGCGGCCATCGAGGCCGACCCGTAGCGTCGGCGTCACCGGAGATCGATAAACAGGCGGCGCACGGACTTGCCGGCCTCGGCACACGCCTCGCGAATCGCCGCCTCGCGTTCGGCCCCGATCGCCGGAGAGCTCAGCACCACTTCGTCGACCTGCTGCGTCGCCAGAATCGAGGCGAGGTCTTCCATGCGCCCCTGGACGGGAACTCCCATGACATAGCGCTTCAACTTGACCGGGTCGTCGTCGACAAACGCGATTGGCCGCATGTTCCACGCCTGGTTGGCGCGCATCTCACGGACGAGCAATTGACCGCTGGCTCCAGCACCGTACACGACAATGCGACGCGTCTGTTTGCGGCGGACATGCGCGAGATCGCCCATGGCACGGAAGGAAGCGCGGGTGCCAACGACAGCCATCAACAGGAGAATGGCGTCGATGATGAAGACCGCACGCGAAAAGCCTTCGAGGCGGTACACGTATGCGGCAATCAGGACCGACACCACGGATCCAAAGGCGACGCCGCGCAACACCGCCATCAAATCCATCAGGCCGAACGTTTCCCACGAGCGGGAATACAGCCCCGAGACGTACAGCGCTCCTAACTTGCTGGCAATGACGATTGGCAGCGACGCCGCAAAGAACGGGAAGAAGTTGTCGAACGCTTCCCCCTCGAAGCGGATGCGCCACGCCGCGTAGTAGCACGCGGTGATGAGCACCAGATCGAGCAGCACCTGGCCGGCATGCCAGCGGAACGTGAGATCCTGGAGAAATGGCGCAAACGACGATTTCTGGAGGGCACGGAAGTCCTCGGCATCGTAGGCGCGGACGCGCGCGAGATAAATTCCGACCAGCACCAGCCCGACGCCCGACACCGCCACCAGCGGCAGCATCGGCTGGAGTCCCTCGCGTTGGACGAGGAACGCCAGGACGCCTGCACTGAGTCCGATCAGGTAGAGGATACGCACAGCCGTGCGCTCGGAAAATCCGAGTGACACGAGGCGATGCGACACGTGGTCTGTACCACCGCGCGTCGCCTGGCGTCCCGCCAGGCGTCGCAGCACCAACACGAACGACGTGTCGAACAGCGGGACC
The DNA here is from genome assembly GCA_013813075.1 of Acidobacteriota bacterium. Taxonomy (GTDB): domain Bacteria; phylum Acidobacteriota; class Vicinamibacteria; order Vicinamibacterales; family UBA2999; genus JACCSI01. Next base: position 15,713 of record JACCSI010000172.1, read on the forward strand.
ACGAGGACCAGCCCCACGACGACGGCCGTTTGCACGAAACCGTCGATCGGCGCGGTCAGCGGGACGAGTGAGGCCGCGGCCAGCGAGCCTCCCAGGAACAAACTGCCGGAGTCGCCCATGAAGAGCCGCGCCCGATGGCGATTCCAGTAGAGAAAGCCGACCATGCTGCCGGCGATGGCTCCAAGAAACAGCACCAGTGCTTCGCCCAGCACCGGCGCCCAGAGATACGCCATCAGGGCGGCGGCGCACATGGCGATGCCGCCCGCCAGGCCATCCATGTTGTCGAGCAGATTGAGCGCGTGGACGACACCGCCAAACCACAGCACGGCTGCGAGCGTGACCGGCCACGGCAAGGTTACGCCCTGCCCTGTCGCGATGACGAACACGACGAGGGCCCCGACAACCAGCGAGGCGACAAGCTTGGCCAGCGGCGACAGTTGCAGACGATCATCGAGCAACCCGATGACGAACATCGCAACCGCAGCGATGGGGATGGCAATCTCGTGCGGCTGATCGAGGTTCCGTCCGGGAAGCAACTGCGCCGCCAAAACGACCACCGCGGCCGCCAGCGCAAAACCCACGCCGCCCATGGTCGGAGTGGGATTGGAGTGCCAGCGGTCGGGCCGGGGCGGAACCACTGCGCCACCCTGGGCGGCGACGTGGCGCACGAGACCACAGAATGCCCAGGAGAGTACGGCGGCGACGAGTGCCGAACCAACCACCGCGGTCACCACAGGGAGGACTTTACACCGAAGCGGCGACCCGGCGCTCCCGCCGTTCGTCCGTATGAAACGGTTTGCCGTGCAGAATGCCGTCACAAATGAGGTCGAGACCCTGGGTCGCGCCCGGGCGCAACGGGTCGAAGGTGTCCAGCCGCAACTGAAAGATCGGATAGCCGGCCTTCGGTTCGATGAACGGCAGCGGAATCATCCGATTGAAGAAGAAGTGATACGCATATCGTCGCGCGCGCGCCTGCTGCTCCGGTGTGAGCCGGCCCGCAAACGGCAGACGGTCGAGGAGCCGGAAGTACTCGTCCGGACTCGACGCGTCGTGGGTAATGCCCTTGTTGCGAATCCAGGCTTCGCCGGCGACGATAATCGGGAGACCGACGCTCGACAGCTCGACGCCCATCTTGGTCCCGTAGATCACGGCGGCGTTGCACAACGACATCAAGGCGTAGCTGCTGATGCCGCTTTCCGGCGGCACAACGATGACGTTGCCCGGCAACTGCGCGATGCGTTTCTTCAACTCGCTGAGAATCGGCTGGCGCGACACGGGAAAGCCGCTGATCTCGGCCGGGTGCACGCGCACCAGCAGTTGCAGCTCCGGACGCGCGGCGAAATATTCCACGGTCTGCACCAGCCATTCGAGCATGCTGGGAAAGGCGTTGGCTGGATAGTGCAACTGCGCATCCCAGCTCACATTGGTCAGGCAGCCGATGACCGGCCTCGACAAATCGACGCCAACCTTCGCGGCAATTTCGTGTGGGTCTTGCCGCGTCGGCCGATGAAAGACAATCCAGTCGAATAAGCCTTCGCGGCGGCTTGCCAGGTACGACATCAGCTCGCGCTCCTGCTGCGGCTTCAGCTCGGTGTCCTGCCAATGTTCGACCGGTTCGTTCATCAAGGTATGGTGATAGGTATCGTCGTGACTGAAAATAAAACGGCGCTTCCGGTACGCGACGTTCCAGGTGACGACGCGCACGCCTTCGCGACGCGCCACCGTGCTGACAATGCCCCACGGCACATAAATGCCGTGCGTGACCATCACCGCTTGGAAGTCGATCGCCCGCATCAGCCGCGTGGTGGCGCGAGCCGTGAGGACCGCCGCCTCGAGATACCGTCGCAGCACCGCCTCGCCGTGCGGTTCCGCATCGATCGAACCGGTCGCGAAGAACCGAAGGGCGCCCGCGAGCGCGTGCTCCCCGATTGGGAGGTCGTCGATGACCAGGTCGTGGATGTCCTCGACCGGATGCCTGCCGGCGATCTCCGCGGCGGCATGGCGGTCCTCGTCTGTCAGCCAGTCGCTATAGCGATGCACGCGAATCCCGAGCTCCGAGTAAACGCGTTCGGCCGGCCAGAAGCAATCGCGGCACAGGTCGCGCTGGGGTCCCTGCCGAACAAACCTCTCGATGCGCGGATACAACGACGCCTCGCACTCCGCACACGCGGGCAGCGCGCCGTCACACAGTAACGCGTGCGCCTCCGCGCCACGCAGCGTCAAGGCCACCGACAACGCGCTTTCGAGCGACACCGCGTGAGCATAGGAGCCGATGCTGGTCGCGATCAGCACGCGAGGGCCGTTGCTTGCGGCACGGCGCGCCTCTTCCCAATGCCGTCCCTCGCTGAGCAACGCACGCGACCAGTCCGGATAGGCATCCGCACGAGCGTAGTACCACCGTCTGGCGAGCCGTGTCGTCCGCCAGAGCAGTGGGTATTCCCGGATCCGATGCTTCATCGCGCGCCGGATTCGACCGGCAGGTCGATGAGTGCTTCGAACTCGCCCGGCGGGGGCAAGGTGTCGAGGACCCGCCAGGCGCCGTGGGATTGCAGTTCCGGGGCTTTGTAGACGCCGGTGGCGACCGCAATCGTGCGCGCGCCAATGGCCTGGGCGCAGTCGATGTCGTGCGGCGTGTCCCCGACCACGAACACATGACCAGACTCGATCGCCGCTTGCGGAAACCTTTG
>JACCSI010000175.1 GCA_013813075.1 Acidobacteriota bacterium
GTTCCGCGTCAGCGCCGAGACGCCGCGCTACGCCGAGTTCGCAGATGCCAAAACACTGGTGACGCTCAATGCGCGGCCACTCGGTCGGGACACGTCAGCGCTGCATCCGGGCGACCTGCTGTATTTCCGCCAGTCCGGCCAAGCACAACCCGATCATCTGATGGTGTTTGTCGGCCGATCGTTCTTTGATCCCGGGCACGTGGATTGGGTCGTGTATCACACGGGCCCGACCGAGGAGGGCCCTGGGGAAGTGCGCAAGGTCCGACTGCGCGACCTGCAGCGGCATCCGGCGCCGCGCTGGCGCCCGCTGACGTCGAATCCGCATTTCGTTGGGGTTTATCGGTTGGCCGCGTTATGACGTTTTCCCGCGGCGCTGCCGCCCACGCCCTCGACAGACTCCGTGCCCTTCTGGACTCGGCCCGTCGTGGCGTGCCCAGCGGATTAAAAGCCGCTGCCGTCCTCGTTGCCCTGTCGCTAGTCGCAACCAGTGTCTCGGCGCAGCCGCTAGACGACGACAACGCGGCGCGCGAGCCGGCGTTCACGTTGTCGAGCAGCGAGATGTTCACGACGCAGGAGCCGCCGACATTCAACCTGACGTTTCGACACATCACTCAATTGGATTTCCGCGTTTACAAAGTCGCCGATGCGATGAAGTTTTTTGCCGGGTTGCGCGACCCGCATCAATTGGGGAGCGCGGACCGGCCGGTGCCGCAAGAGCGGAGCTGGATCGAGCGGCTGGCCGAGTGGAAGACCCGGCAACGCCGCGACATCCGCGGGTTCTTCCGCGGCCAGGTCAGCCCGGTCTACCGCGTCCAGCGCCGGCACAGCCGCGACCGCGAGCAGGTCGCACAACGCGTCGCGCTCAACGAGAGCACCTTCGCGCAGGTGCCGCTGCTCAATCCCGATCAATTGATGACGTCATGGCGCGAGCTGCTGCCCGATCATCGCGACGCGGAATACCGCCGCGTCCCACTCGACGTCAAGGCGCCTGGCGTGTACCTCGTCGAAGCCGTATCTGGCGTGCTGCGCGCCTACACCATCGTGGTCGTCTCAGACGTCGGCCTGGTCACGAAAGTCTCGCCCGGACAAGTACTGGTGTTCGCGGCGGACCGCTTCAGCGGCGAGCCGAGGGCGGGCTGCGACGTCCAGGTGCTGGCGGACCAGAAACTTGCGGGCAGCGGCGTGACGGCCGCGGACGGTGTCGTGTCACTCGCGTTGGCGGAAGGTAGGGCCGACAATGTCGTGACGGTCGCCCGGTGCGGTGATCACGTCGCGGCGACCGACCCGGGCGGCTGGTTTGCGGGCGAACCGTTGCGTCAGCTGATCGGCTATGTGTATACCGACAAACCGATTTATCGCCCCGGACACACGGTGCACGTCAAAGCCGTGTTGCGCTGGCGCGAACGCGACGCCTTGCTCCCGATCGACGCGCGAAGCGTCGAGCTCGCGGTGAGCGACATCAACAACAAAGTCGTCTTTCGCCAGGCCACGACACCGGACGCGTTCGGCGCGATACAGGCATCGTTTCCAATCACGTCAACCGCCGCGCTCGGGTTCTACAGTATTCGCGTCGCTTCTGGCGAACAGCAAGCCAATGGCGGCTTCGAGGTGCAGGAGTACCGCCGCCCCGAATTCGAGGTCATCGTCACTCCGGCCAGCCGCTTCGTGGTGCAGGGGAGCGAAGCGGTGGCAACAGTGCAGGCACGTTATTACTTCGGGCAGCCGGTCGCACACGCACGCGTCCGCTACGTCGTCAACCAGCAAGCGTATGACTCACCGCTGCGCTGGGACGACAGCGGCGACGGCGAAGAAGGCCAACAGTATTGGTACGGGGATGACCAGAAGATCCAGGGCGAGCTGCGGCTCGACGCGGAGGGCCGCGGCGAGATTCGCATACCGCTAGCGGTGGACGACAACGGCCGCGATTACAGCGCCCGCATCGAAGCGCAGGTGATCGATACGAGCAGCCGCGAGGTGAGCGGCAACACCGTCGTGCACGCCACGTCCGGCCCGTTCCTGATTGCGGCGCAGGTCAACGGCTACATCTTCCGTCCGTCTCAACCGGTCCAGGTCAACCTGCGTGCCGTGGACTACACCGGCGTCGCGCAGCCCGGCGTGCCCGTCACAGTCGTGCTCGATCAAGTCACGTATCGGAGCGACGCATACTCAGAGCCGCACTCTACTGAAGTTGGAAGAACGACAGTGCCCACAGGCGCCAACGGGGAGGCGTCCGCGGTGCTGACGATTCCTGCGGCCGGTGGCTCGTATCGCATACGCGCCGTCGCGCCGGCAGTCGGGCGCGAAGTGTCGGACGAAACATGGCTGTGGGTCGCCGGGCCGCAGGAGGCGCGTGAGGCCGAAGAAGGCGATCGCTATCTCGAGTTGATGGCAGACAAGCGCGCCTATGCGCCGGGCGACACCGCGCATCTGGTGGTGCGCGGGGAACCGGTGTCCGGCCCAATGCTGGTGACCAAGGAGGGACAGCAGGTCACCTGGCACCAGGTTCTGCGCCCGGGCGCAGGCGAGGCGATCGCCGTGCCGGTCGTCGCCGGTGATGTGGGCGACGTCTACGTCCACGTGGCGTTCATGCGCGACGGCCGATTGTATCGAGCCGAGCGGCGCCTGTCCGTCCCAGCGACGGATCGCACGCTCCGGATTACGCTCACGGCCGATCGCGCTACGGCCAAGCCGCAGGAGCCCGGAGTGTTCAGGGTAGATGTGGTCGATGCTGGTGGGGCGCCGGTCAGCGCGCAAGTCAGCCTCGGCGTCATCGATGAAGCGGTCTACGCCGTTCGTGCCGACGAGACGCCAGACCCTGTGCGATTTTTCTACCGGCGGGAATACAGCCGCGTCGGCACCGCTTTCTCTCGCGACTACTACTTCACCGGCTTCTCGGGCCCGGAGCGTCTTCAGCTCGCATCGCGGCGTCGTCGTCCGTTTACGCTGGCGGACTTCAAGGGCGACAAGGAAGTGCAGCCGCAGGTCCGCAAAGAGTTCCCGGATGCCATTTACTGGATTGGGGATCTCGTCACCGACGCAGCCGGACAGGCGAAGGTGTCGATCAAGTATCCCGATGCACTGACCACGTGGCGGCTGACCGCGCGGGCTGTGACGCAAGACACCAGGGCAGGCACCGCCACCACGCGCACCACCACCACCAAGGACCTGATCGTACGCGTGATCACGCCTCGATTTCTGACCGAAGGCGACGAAGTCGTGCTGCCGACGATCGTCCACAACTACTTGCCGGACACGAAAGACGCCAGCGTCACGTTGACGGCGACCAGCCTCGAACCTGCCGCCGGCACTCCCCTGCCAGCCACGAGCGGCGCGCTCACCAGCGGCGGCGAACGTCGCGATAACTGGCCGTTCCGTGCGGGCGCCGCGGGCACCGCCACGGTCACGGCAACAGCGCGCACCGACTCAGATGGGGACGCTGTGGAATTGCCGATCCCGGTATTGCCGTACGGCTTGCGCCGCGAAGCGGGATCGAGCGGCTCATTACTCGGTGCAGCGGAGCACACCGTCACCGTAATGGTTCCGGCAGCGTCGAACCCGGCAGCGCGCGTAGTGTCGGTCTCTCTCGCGCCGTCGCTGGCCGGGACGATGCTTGGGGCACTCGACTTCCTGACATCGTTTCCATACGGCTGTACCGAACAAACACTGTCGAGCTTTTTGCCGAACCTGATGGTGACGCGCACGTTGACGGCGTTGCGGATTGCGCCAACCGAGCGGCTGAATCTTCTCGACCGACAGGTCGCCGCAGGACTGCGTCGGTTGAGCGACTACCAACACGACGATGGCGGGTGGGGGTGGTGGAAGACGGACGCGAACCATCCGTTCATGACGGCGTACGCACTTTACGGTCTTACCGAAGCCAAACGCGCGGGCTACCAGGTAGAGGATGACCGGGTGCGTAGCGGCGCACTGGCGCTGACGCAGATGTATGCGGTGTATCCGAACGCCGAGCCGGACCTCAAGGCGTACATGGCGTACGTCCTGCGCCGAGCTGCGCCGGAAGGCGACGAGGTCGGCACCCATCGTCACGCCGATGCACTCAATCAGTTGTGGGACGCCCGCGCCCGCATGTCGGCGTATGGACGCGCACTCCTGTTGCTGACGCTCGATGACGTGAACGATACGCGCGGCCACGAGCTGGTGCAGACATTGATCGGCGAAGCGCAGACCAAGGGCGATCTCAGCTGGTGGACCTCCGAACGCGATCCGTTGCTGTTCGATGTTGCCGACACCAGTGTCGAAGCGACCGCGACGGCGCTGAAAGCACTCGCGCGACGCGACCCTTCCCATGCGCTCCTCGACCGAGGTGTGCGTTGGCTGATGCTCAACCGCAGTGGCGGCTATTGGCACAATACCAAGCAAACGGCGATGGCCCTCTACGGACTGCTCGAGGTCCTGCGTGCGCGCAACGAGACGCCACAGGACTTCAGCGTCGACGTGTTCGTCAACGGCACGCGGGCCGGCACCCACACGTTTACGGCCGCATCGCTGACGGCGCCGGATCCGATCGTGATCAGCGTCCCCGCGGGCGAAGGCGCCAACACGGTGCGGCTGGTCAAGAAGGGTGGCGGGACGCTGTACTGGTCGGCGCGCGCGACCTATTACGACCCGCAGGGCGCCGCAGCGCGCAGTGGAAGCCGGCAGCTGGCGATTACGCGCACCTACGCCCGCGTCGTCCCCGTGCGTCAGAAAGATCGCATCGTCTACCAGGAGCAGCCGTTTGATGGGCGCATGAATCCTGGTGACGTGCTGAGCGTGCGCATCACCATTGCCGGTTCAACGGACTGGCGTTACCTGATTGTCGAAGACCCGCTACCTGCCGGCGTTGAGGCCGTGCAGGACACCACGGCCTACCCCATGGAGCGCGAGGACCGGTGGCGCTGGTGGTGGGGCTCGCAGACCGAGTATCGCGACAACCGGACCGTGTTCTCCCAGGAACGGTTCGACGCTGGACGGGCCGAGTTTGTCTATCTGATCAAGGCGATTTCGTCGGGGGAGTTTCGGGCCGTGCCCGCACAGGTGGCGCCGATGTATGTCCCTGGCATCAACGCTGCGTCGGAGCCGCAAACAGTAAAGATTGCGGTGCCGGGCGGAGGCGCCCAGTGATATTGCACCTGGCCGCAATAGCGGCCACTCTCGCGACCGGAGCCGCGGTGTGTGCGGGATTGTACTGGGCGTTTCTGAATACCCCCGAGTCAAACACCGTCACACTGACGGCTTCGGCACTGCTGGTGTTGGCGATCGGCGTGGCGGCGGGGGTGACGGTCAACACGGCGGTACTTGTGGCACGCGGGACGAGCCTGCGGCGGGCGCTGGCCGCGGCTGCGCCTGGAGTGTTCTGGTTTCTACTTGCGCTCGTTCCGTCGGTCATCGGCTGGTGGGCAGTGGGCCGTGTAGACGCCTGGGTCGCGGCACACTCGGGCGAGATCCACGCGTGGCTCATGTCGCGATTTGGCTGGGCCGACATCGGCCGGCTACTCGATGCGCAAACCTGGGTCAGCCGCTGGTTACGGTGGGCGGTGTTCCCCATGCTCTCGTTGTCGTTGCTGGCCACGCTCCTGACGAAGGAAGGCGGCGCCCCCGGCGCGCCCGGCATCACCCGCACCACCTTCGTTCGGCGCGCGTGGCACTGGCGGCCTTTGGCGATTGCGACGCTGGTGTTCGTGTTGCTGTTCGCGCTGCCCTGGCAGCTCGCAGATTGGCGTCCACAGCTGCCGCCGACCTGGGTAGAGCCCACGGCAGCAGCTGGGCGCCTTGGTGTGGTGCTGCTGCTGGGTCTGGCCGGCGCTGCCATCCTGATCATCGTAGCGGCCAGGGATCGAGCGACCAATGATTGACGACATACACGATGACATCGACGCCCTGATCAACGAGCTGAATGCCACAGGCAATGCGTTGGCCCGCGCCGGCGACCGCGCGCTGCGGCTCGAGGCGCTGCTCTCAGAAGTCGTCGCACGCCGCGGCAGCGACCTGTTGCTCATCGCCGGCAGCGCACCCGGGATTCGCATCGACGGTGTCATTGCGCGACTGGACGGGGCGGCGCTGGACGGCCTGGACGTCGAGGAAGTCGTCGTGCCCTCACTGCCGCCGCACGCCAGGAAGCAATACGAAGCGACCGGGATTGCCGATGCGTCGCTGCGGTTTCCCGACCTCGGACGATTCCGCGTCAACCTGCATCGCGAACGCGGCCGTGCCGCGGCCGCAATTCGCGTCCTTCCGGCTCGCGTGCCGAAGCTGCTCGAGCTGGCCTTGCCGCCGGAAGTGACGGCGCTGTCGTCGCTGCCCCGCGGCCTGGTGCTGATTGGCGGCGCGACCGGCGCCGGCAAGACCACGACGATGGCGGCGCTGGTCGATGAAATCAACCGGCGCGACGCGCGCCATATCATCACGGTCGAAGACCCGATTGAATACGAACACCGTCACGATCGCTGCCTGATCGAGCAAGTGGAGATCGGGGCCGACGCGCCTGACTTCCCCACCGCCCTGCGGAGCGCCGTGCGTCAGGCGCCCGACGTGCTCGTGATTGGCGAAATGCGCGACCACGAATCGATGCGCATTGCGTTGTCCGCCGCTGAGACCGGTCATCTCGTCTTCAGCAGCCTGCACACCACGGACATCGCCTCGACGATTGCACGCATTTGTGATTCGTTTCCCAACGAACGTCAGAACACGATTCGCCAGGAGTTGTCGCTGGCGCTTTCAGCCGTCGTCACGCAGACGCTGGTGCCCCGCGTCGGCGGCGGCCGGGTCGCCGCCATCGAATTGTTGATGGTGAGTTACGGTGCGCGGCAACACATTCGCAGGAACGCCCTGCAGCACCTGCATCAGGAGATGTCGCTGACACGCAAGCAGGGCTCGGTGACGATGGAAGATTCGCTGGCGCGGCTGGTAAAGGCGGGGTCAATCACGGCTGCTGATGCGGTGGTGCGGGCAGGGCATCCCGACGAGCTCGAATCGATCTTGCGCTGAGTGAGGTTTTGCCTGGGCGTCGCTAACGAATCTGCTGCCAGCGTTTGCCGGTGGCTAGCGCCCGTGCAAAGCACGCCTGCGCCCGTGCATAGGCGCCGCGGTGCGCACCGGCCGAGGCCGGCCGGAGAAACTCATCATCCGTTGGACAGTTGACCCTGGCGGCGCTGTCGGCCGCGTCCCCGGCATCGCCGAAATGCAATGCGGCGCCTTCACGCACCCACAACGGCCGGCCCCGCAGCGAGGCGTCGAGTAACACGTGCGCGACTTCGTGCCGAATCGTGCGCTCCAGTTGTCCTTGCTGGCGAAGAATCGTGAGCGGTAGCAGGTCGATGTTCGATCCGTCGGTCGCGCCCGACACCCACCACGATTGGCCAGTGGCGCGCCCGAATGCTTCGACAGTCGGATGCACCGTGACACGGATACGTCGAGGCGGTTCCAGGCCGGCTTTGGCGGCGATCTCGTCGCGAGCGTCGCGCAGCAGCTTTCTGACGCGCACGCGCTGCGCTTCTTCCGACGCGGGTAGAGCAATCAGAATGCCATCGTCCGGGTTCTCGGCGCCGTCGCTATCAGGGGGCAGGTTCCCCCCCTCCTTGGCGGCGGGCGACCGCACCCCTGGGGTCGCACCGGCGACGCCGCTGCCTGCCTGGGCGGCGCTTGGTCCCGCCTTGGCGGGAGTCGTGATCGCGAACTTTTGCCGATACGCTTCGATGCGGAGATTCGGAAAGTAAAACCTCAGGATCTCGGCGCCGCTGCTGCCTCGCGCGGCGCGGTGACCTGCGCCAATGACGCACAGACCGACCCCGTGGCCGAAGCCGCGTCCGGTAAAGCGGTAACCCGACCCGATTCGGCGGACGTCGAAGGAGGTGCTTTTCATCGTCTGCCAGCCCGCGACCCGTCCGACGGCGGTGCGAAAGTCGTGGCCGCTGATCTCGTTGGGCGTGAAGCCGTCGAGGCGGAGGCGCGCCACCCGTCCCGACGCGTTCTTCTGGAGGACGCGCAGGTCGCGCAGGCGGCTGCCGCGAAGCCCGGACGCGCGTAAGGCGCGCTCGATCTGGTCAACACGCACCTCGCTCGTCCAGCCAGGCTCGTCGTCACACGCCTCATCGTCGTGCGAATCGGACGAGTAGTTGATGGCCCCCGGCCAGACTTCCGACGCCAGTTCCGACTTGCCGCCGCATAACGCCGAGTAAAACACCGACGCGGGCTGCCCTTGATGGACCAGCACGTGCCCCGCGGTCGCCTCTGCCGCGCGTGTCGCCGCATCGGTCGCCGGCCGCATCACCTGGCAGTGCGTCGAATCGCACAGGTCGTAGCCTTCGCGGCGGTGACGATTCAGGTTGGCCAGCGCGAACGTCCGCGCCGTGATCGCCAGCGCCTGCTGCGCGCCGGCCGCGGCTTTCGGTTGCCCCTCGCCCGCAACGACGCGGGCGATGTAGTCTTCGAGATCGAGCGCTGTCGCCCGCGCGCGCCCGTTCGCGCCGGTGACCCCGATGCGAATGGT
>JACCSI010000621.1 GCA_013813075.1 Acidobacteriota bacterium
GGTCAGCCCTGCGCGCGGCACGAGATTGACCAGACGACGAAAGGCCAGGCGCACGGCCTCCAGATCTTGATAGATGTCTGCGTGATCGAACTCGATGTTGTTGATGACGGCAATATCTGGCAGGTACTTGAGAAACTTCGCCGTCTTGTCAAAAAATGCGCTGTCGTATTCGTCGCCCTCAATGACGAAGGGCGCATCCGGCGCCCCGATGCGGTAGCTCGACCCCCCATTGCCGAAATTACGCGCGATGCCGCCGATGAAGACGGTTGGATCGACGCCGCCGTGCGTCAACAGCCACCCGGCCAGCGAGGAAGTTGTCGTCTTCCCGTGCGTGCCGGCAATGACGACGGAGCGTGCCCGCCACAGGAAGTGCTCGCGCAGCGCCTCGGGCAATGACAGATGTCGTGTCTTGGCATCGAGCACGGCCTCGAGCTCTGGATTGCCGCGCGAGATCGCGTTCCCGATAATGACGAGTTCGACGGTGTCGTCGATATGCTCGGCCTTGAAGCCCTCGAGAATGACAATCCCTTCCGCGGCGAGAAAGTCGCTCATTGGCGGGTACACCTTTTCGTCCGACCCACGGACGTCGAAGCCGCGGTGCTTCAACAGCGCCGCCAACGTGCCCATTGCCGTCCCGCAAATGCCGATCAGGTGAACTCGTCGCATCCCGGTCACTTCGTTTTGCACTCTTGACAGCAGATCAAAGACAGATCTCACAGCGAAGCGGACTTACAGCGGTGCGGTCTGAGTGGTGCTCATATCAGCAGACAGCGGCTTCTTCGATGACAACACCCGCCCGGTCGGTTCGGACCATCGCCCTGACGCCAAACGGCAACGTCCAGGTCGCGCCAGTGGTGTGGCCGGACGGAAAGCCAAATAGCACCGGGCCATTGAAACCAACCACGTACTCTCGCAGCACGTCGCGGATGTTGTGTTGACCGCCTGGCTCGTCACACGAAGGGAACTCGCCAAACACGAGTGCGCGCGCCCGCGACAGGATTCCGGCCTGCGCCAACTGCGTGAGCATGCGGTCGATGCGGTACGGGCGCTCCGCCACATCTTCCAGAAACAACACGCAGCCATCAGGCGGATCGAAGGCCCACGGCGTGCCCAGCGACGAGGTGAGCTGCGTCAGCGTGCCCCCGAGCAAGACGCCGCGCGCCTCCCCGTGCCGCAGGACGTCGAGCGAGTCTGGCGTCAAGTCGCCCGCCGGCTCGGGCCGCGCGACGGCACGCAGAAACGAATCGCGATGATAGCCAGCCTCGCCGACGGCAAGCCGCCGCTCCACCATTGGTCCATGAAAGCACACGACGCGATGCAACAGGTGAAACCAGAGCAACGAAGTGTTGTCGCTGTAGCCCACGAAAATCTTGGCGCCGCCGCGCATCACGTCCGGGTTTAGGAACGGGAGCAGCTGGCCGCTGCCGTAGCCGCCGCGCACCGCAATGATTGCGGCGATCGACGGATCGCGCCACGCGTCGTGGAGCGAGGCGGTTCGGATGGCGGGTCCACCCGCGACAAAGCGTTCTTGCGCAAAGACGCGGTCGTCGAATACCGCCTCGTATCCCAACCTACCCAGCTCGACAACTCCGGCGTCGAACTCTTCCCGCTTGAAGGCACTTGCCGGCGCCACCAGCGCGACGCGGTCACCGCTTCTGAGGCGGTGCGGCTTAATCCAATGACCGTCGTCGGCCGAAGTCACAGAAACGCAGCCATCTCCGCCGCGATCGCCTGATGTTCGTCGCGCCCGAGGACCGAGTGCAAGCCGCGAATCCTGGCCGACATCTTTGGCCGTTCGCTCGCGAGAAATCGTTCCTTGGTCCACTGCAGCCGCTTGAACGCATCATCCACCCGTGTCTGTGAGATCTCGTTGGTCTCAACGGCGCGGATGAGCGCCTCGAGTGTGGCGGCTTGGGTGTCGAGATTGCCACTGCAGATCAATACGCCGTCGCAACCGGCACGAATCGCCTGGACCGCGGCTTCGGGGACGGGCAGTAGCGCGCTGACGGCCTTCATTTCGAGGTCGTCACTCAAGATGACGCCCTCGTAGCCAAGTTCTTCGCGCAGAATCCTTTGCACGATGGTGGGACTGAGCGTGGCGGGCCGCTTTTCGTCCAAGGACGGCACCAACACGTGCGCGGTCATCATAAAGGCCACACCCTCGCGAATGGCAGCTCGGAAGGGCACGAATTCCACCCCGCGGAGCCGGTCGGGCGGATGCTCGACCATCGGCAACTCGTGATGCGAGTCGGTGCTGGTGTCGCCGTGACCAGGGAAATGCTTACCGCAGGCTGCCACTCCCTCGTGTTGCAGGGTGCGAATGATGACAGCACCTAGACGCGCGACGTCGTCGCCTTTTTGGGCAAGTGCCCGGTCGCCGATGACCGGATTCGTGGGGTTGGTGTGGATGTCGAGTACGGGCGCGTAATCGAGGGTGACACCTACCGCCGTGAGTTCGTGCGCGAGCGCGCGCGCGAAACGCCCAGCCAATGCTTCGGATTTGGCCCGGCCGAGCACCGCCATCGGCGGCCAGCGCGTAAACGGCTCCTGCAAGCGCGCCACACGGCCCCCCTCCTGGTCGATGCTGACCCAGGCAGGGGCGCCGCGGCCCAGTGTTTCGATGTCGGCCGCGAGTTCGGCCACCTGGTCCGGCACCTCGATGTTGCGGCTGAACAGAATGGCGCCCCCGAGATCGAACTCTTTCGCCAGCGAGCGCAGTTCGGGCGCCACTGACGTGCCAGGGAAGCTGCCAATCAAGAGCTGGCCAATCCCACGTGAAGTCGCAAGCGGCACAATGCTCAAAATTATAATGTGCGCGTGCCCATCACGGCTTCTGCTCCCACACGAATCGACCTGGCTGGGGGGACGATCGACATCTGGCCGCTCTATCTTTTCCATCACGGTGCACAGACCCTCAACGCGGCGATCAGCCTCCGAGCGCACGTGCAAGTCAGGGCGCGCGACGACGACGAGATTGAAATCGTGTCGGAAGACACGGGCAAACGTGTGCATGCCCGCTCGGCGACCGAGCTGCGGGACGATGACAGGCTGGCGCTGCTCGGCCGTCTCGCCTATGCGTTTGGCGCCAAGGGCATCACTATCACGACCCGTGGCCAGTCTCCCGAAGGCGCGGGCATTGCCGGGTCGTCTGCGTTGAATGTCGCCGTCTGTGGGGCGTTGGCGCGATGGTCAGGGTCGTCCGCCTCCGCGGAGGCGCTGCTCGAAACCGCGAAGAACGTCGAAGCGCAGGCAATCAAGGTCCCGACCGGGCTCCAGGACTACCGACCGGCGATGTACGGTGGCGTGGCAGCGCTCGAATTAGGCGAGCATGGGCTCCGCCGCGTACCACTGACCGTTGATGTTTCGGAACTGCAACGGCGCGTCGTCCTCTGTTACACGGGAGCGCCGCGGAACTCGGGCACGAACAACTGGGACATCATGAAGCGGCACATCGACGGGGACCGTCATGTCTTCGACTGTTTCGAGCGCATTCGCGATACCGCGGCCTTGATGCGCGGCGCACTCGAACGCGGCGATTGGGACGCCACTGGACGTCATCTCGCCGACGAGTGGAACAACCGAAAGCGGCTTGCGGCCGGCGTCAGCACACCGCAGATCGACGACTTGATCGCCCGGGCCAGATCCGCCGGGGCCGACGCGGCCAAGGTGTGCGGCGCGGGGGGCGGCGGCTGCCTCTTTTGCCTGGCCCCGCCTGACAAGACCACCGCGGTCCGCGACGCGCTGGCAGCCGGCGGCGCCCGACTGCTCGATTTCCACATCGAAACCGAAGGGCTCCGGGTCGATGGCACCACTCGATAACCTCGCCGTCGCCCGCATCCTCAGCGACATCGGCGACATGCTGGAGTTGAAAGGAGAAAACCCCTTCAAGATTCGCGCATATCGCAATGCCGCCGACAGTGTCGCCAACAACCCCGAACCGGTAGCCGGCGTCGACGCCGACGGCCTGCGCAAGTGGCCCGGCATCGGCAAGGATTTGTCGGCGAAAATCATCGAAATTTGTCAGAGCGGCAGCTGTCTGATCCACCAGGAACTGATGGCGCACTTTCCGCCGACACTTCTGGATCTCCTGCGCCTTCAGGGCGTCGGGCCTAAAACGGTCGCGTTGCTATACAACGAGCTGCGTATCGCCTCGCTCGAGGATCTCGAAGCCGCGGCCACATCTGGACGATTGCGCGAGCTGAAAGGCATGGGTGCGCGGAAAGAAGCACTGCTGCTGCACGCCCTCGAGGAACGCAAGCGCCATGCGAACCGCCACCTGCTGGCGGACGCCGCCGACACCGCCGACAAGCTCGTTGAATATCTCCAGGCGCGGGTGCCCGAGGTCGCGTTCGAGACGGTCGGCAGTGTCCGACGCGGCAGTGAGACCTGCGGTGACATCGACGTGCTGGCGAGTGGGTCGTCCACCGACCTGATGGGCATCTTCACGTCCTATCACCTGGTGGAGCGCATTCTGGGCCGTGGCGACACGAAATCAAGCGTGTTGATTCGAGGCGGGTATCAGGCCGACCTCCGGTTGGTGGGGCCGGAGAGTCGCGGTGCGGCGCTGCAATATTTCACGGGGTCCAAGCAGCACAACATCGCGTTACGCGATCGTGCCCTCGAGCGTGGACTGCGCCTCAACGAGTATGGCCTTTACCGCGCGTCCGACGAAACCCGGCTGGGCGGTGACACCGAAGACGGCATCTACGAGGCGCTGGGGCTGTCGTGGATAGCACCTGAGCTGCGCGAGCACCGGGGGGAACTTGAGTCGGCGGCCGAACACCGGCTGCCGGAACTGCTTCAATGGTCCGATCTTCGCGGTGACCTGCACATGCACACGACGGAGACCGACGGCAAAGACGATCTCGAGACCATGGTCCTGGCGGCTCGCGACCAGGGACTCGAATACATTGCGATTACCGATCACAGCAAAGCGCTGGCGATGGCCAACGGCCTGGACGAGACGCGTGCCCTGGCCCACGCCGCGCGCATCCGTGACCTCAATCGCCGCATCGACGGCATCCACGTCCTTGCCGGCATCGAATGCGACATCCTGGCGGATGGCTCAATGGATCTTGCCGACGACTGCCTCGCCGAGCTCGATCTGGTGATCGCGTCGGTGCACTCCGCCCTGCGCCAGGACGAATCCGAGATGACCGCGCGAATGGTGCGCGCGATCGAAAACCCCTATGTCGACATCGTCGCCCACCCGACGACCCGGGCGTTGCTGCGTCGCGAGCCGTCCAAGGTGAACGTCGACCAGTTGGCCCGCGCCGCCGCCGCTCACGGGGTTGCGCTCGAGATCAATTGTCAGATCGATCGTCTCGATCTGTCTGACGTCAACGCCAGACTGGCACGCGAGCGAGGCGTGAAGCTCGTCATTTCGAGTGACGCACATTCACGCCGCGCGCTCGCCGTGAAGAAGTGGGGTGTCGTCGTGGCCCGGCGCGCGTGGGCGGCAAAGCAGGATGTCCTCAACACGTTGCCGTTTGAAGAGTTTCGCGCCTCGCTGCGCCGCAACCGAACACCCCAGGCACTCCAGGCATGAGCGACGCCCTGGAGCAGATTCGGCAGCTGTACTTCGCGACGACGAAGGCGAATATCGAGCGCGATTTCGATACCGCGATCGATCTATTGAAAGCAATGACGACGGAAGACGAGCGAGACCGCGCGGCCGTGTACATGGACGGCTTGGCGCAGATGAAGGCGCAGTGGACGCCTAATCGCCTCCCGAGAGCTTCTTCTTCGCCGCGCGGCGCAAGGGGTCCGGGACGTTCCGGTCCGTCGACAGCCGCCGGACGTCGCCCTCGTTGAGACGGTTCAATAACGTCAGAGTCATCGCCAGGGGTGTCTTGGAATTTTTGACCAGCGCAAGGACGACGCCGTAATTCTTCACCCAGGCGCGCGTTTGCGCGATTGTGCGGAGCACGTCTTCTCCGACACTACCCATGCGTGCGAACGATTCGACCTCGACATCGGTGACCTTGGGGCAACTCAACACTGACAGAGCCACGAGCTTGTTCGGGTCGCGAATCAACACCGACCGCATCTCGCGCGTACCCTTCATCGCCGCCCTGACCTTGTCCGGTACGGACATCGCCCCCAGGCGTTGCGTCACCGACCCTGGATCGCTCTCATCGGCAGCGAGCGCGGCGTAGTCGGTTTCATCGTGATCGACCAGCGGCTCTTCAACGTCCGGGAGTGGCGTCGACGCCACACCG
>JACCSI010000188.1 GCA_013813075.1 Acidobacteriota bacterium
TGAAATTGAGCAGATTTGACGTCCCTTACTTTCGTTCCGGGCCGAGCACGCGGCCGGCAGTTCGTGGGTGAATCTGTCGCCCTCTCGCACCTGGACTCCATTGACGAGGATGTGCGTCATGCCTCGGGAGATCCTGGTGCGGGTCCTTCATTCCGAACACCTGCGCCGCATCGGGCGGCACTTGCTACAGGTGCTTGGTCATCCGCCGCATCTCGACGCTGAAACCCACACGTTCGTACAGCGCTTGTGCGCGTCGGTTGCCTTCGAACACGCTGAGCGTAATGCTCTGGTGCCCACGATCCTTCGCCCAGCCTTCGGCGTAGTCCATCAGCGCACGCCCGACGCCTTGCCCTTCTGCGGACTTCGTCACGGCAATGACCGAGATGTGCGCGTGCCATTGCCGGGAAAAATAGTCTTCGAGGGTCCACATCAGCAGGCAGCCGGCCGGCGAGTGTTCCAGTTCGGCCACGAACAGTTGTGTCGCAGGCTGCGGATTGTCGAGCGCGTCATCGAGCGCGCGGCGGTCGCCCTCGGCGATCTGCTCGCGCGAACGCCACGAAGGCCGATCAAAGTCCGCCAGGCGGTCGGCTAACGTGTGGAGGAAGTCGCGATCAGCCGGCGTGGCCAACCGGATCGCGACGCGGGTATTTGCGTTCGACGTAGTCATCGAGAAGCTTTTGGAAGGCGGCCGCGAGTTCGTCACCGGTGCCGCGCAGGGTCGTGGCGTGCTCGCCGTCGATGTAGACCGGGCAGGTCGGCGCTTCGCCGGTGCCCGGCAGCGAGATGCCGATGTTTGCCGCTTTCGATTCGCCCGGCCCATTGACGACGCAGCCCATTACCGCAAGTGTGAGCTCCTCGACGCCTTGGTACTCCTGTTTCCATCGCGGCATGGTGTCGCGGATGTACCCCTGCACGCGCTCCGCCAGTTCCTGGAACGTGCTCGAGGTCGTGCGCCCGCACCCAGGGCATGCCGTCACGCTCGGCGCAAACGACCGCAGTCCCAATGATTGCAGCAGTTCGCATGCCGCGTAGACCTCCTCGCGGCGGTCGCCCCCCGGCCGCGGCGTCAACGACACCCGAACCGTGTCGCCGATGCCGTTCGTCAGCAGCGCACCCATCGCGGCAGCCGACCAGACGAGCCCCTTCGTGCCCATCCCCGCTTCCGTGAGCCCGAGGTGGAGCGGCTGCGCCGTTTGCTTCGCGAGCGCGCGATAGATTTCGATCAGGTGCACTGGCTTCGATGTCTTGCACGAGATGATGATCTGATCCTGGCGCAGGCCGGACTCGATGGCGAGTTCCGTGGACTGGATCGCCGACAACACCATGCACTCGTTGTAGATGTCTTCCGAGGTGCGGCCCAGCCCGCGGTCAGTGTTCTCCTGCATCCTGGCCATCACCAGTTCCTGATTGAGCGAGCCGCCGTTGACGCCAATGCGAACCGGACGGTTGTGATCGACCGCCACTTTGCAGATGGTGGAGAATTGTTCGTCGCGACGCTTGCCCGTCCCGACATTCCCGGGATTGATGCGGTATTTGTCGAGCGCCTGCGCGCACTCGGGATAACGCGTCAGCAGCAGGTGACCGTTGTAATGGAAGTCGCCAATCAGGGGCGCATTGCATCCCGCGTCGAGCATGCGCTGTTTGATCTCGGGAACCGCGGCGGCGGCTTCGGGGATGTTGACCGTCACCCGCACCATTTCGGAGCCGGCTTCCCATAACTCAATGCACTGCGCTGCAGTGCTCGCCGCGTCGGTTGTATCCGTCATCGTCATCGACTGCACGACGACAGGTGCGTCGCCGCCGACGGTGATCGGCCCGACGCGAACCGGGACGGTCCGATGCCGCTTCGAAAGGTGAATCATTCGTCGTCTTTCCAGCCCTCGGTCATCAGGGACCGCTTGACCTCGTCGGCGCGAAACAGAGCGATGTCGATCGCGTCGAAACGTTCCGCCCGATCCATGACGTGATCGACGAAAAACGTGAGGGTTAGCGGGTCGCCGGGAAGCAGCACCGCCCGCGCGTGCCGGCCTCCCGGATGAAAGAGCCGCCACAAGACCGTCGGCTCGAGCGCGTCCACGTCTTCATCATAACTGGACGGCGCGCCCACTTTGCGCCGAGCGGTGCAAGGCGGCGAGGGCCGCGGCATTGCCACGGCTGTCGTCCAGGGACACGGTCGCCGGACGCCCGTCGAGAGCGGTCGCGATGAAATCGTCGATCTGCCGCACGAACAACAATGCCGATCCAGTCACCTCGATGCGCCGGGTCTGGTCCCCGCGCTGGATTTCGATTGTGTCGCAAGGCGCCGGCTTGAACGGATTGGCGACGCGCAGCACGCCATCCGCGCCGGCCACTTCCAGCCAGGTGCGATACGCGGCTCGAAAACCGCTGTGCGCGGCGGCAATCACCCCGCGCGGGAAGCGAAGCAGCCCCGTAAATGCGTCGTCGACGCCGCTCGCGGTCATGTGTGACAGGCCGACCACCTCCGTCGGCTCGTCGCCGGCTACCAGCCGCGCCGCGTTGACGGCGTAGCACCCGACGTCCCACAAGCTGCCGCCCCCGAGCGATCGGTCGAGCCGCACATCGTTGCTGCGGCTCTGTGGATAGGTAAACCCGGCCGAAATGCTGCGCACGGGGCCAATCGCGTCGTCCGCAAGCAGTTCCACGACGCGCGCCATGAGCGGCTCGTGGCGAAACATGAACGCCTCGGCGACGACACGCTCGCGAGCAAGCGCTACTGCGGCGACGCGATCGACGTCCTCGGGGACCAGCGCCAGCGGCTTCTCGCACAAGACGTGTTTCCCGGCATCCAAAGCGCGTAACGTCCACTCGATGTGCATCGAATTCGGCAAGGGAATATAGACCGCATCGACCGTCTGGTCATGAAGCAGCGCGTCGTAGCCTGTGTGGGCGACCGGGATGTTCCATTCTCGAGCGTAGAGTTCGCCGCGCACCGGATCGCGGCTTGCGACGGCGGCAACGGTGGACCGGCGGGCCGCACGCATGCCCGGTATCAGTCGCCGGTTGATGTGCGCGGTCCCGAGCAGCCCCCAGCGGAAGGTGTGGC
>JACCSI010000201.1 GCA_013813075.1 Acidobacteriota bacterium
GGTCAACGGCAGGGGGGGAGCGATCGACGCCCGGTCGCGTTTGACGACAGGGGGGGTCGCACGCGCCAGCGGCCCGGGTCTGAGCATCGGCGCCACGTCTTCGTCATCCTCGTCATCGCCCGGTGCCGCCGGGACACGGGCGCGAGCCGACGTCGGCTCAGGTCGCCCCGCGCGCTCCGCCGCGGCCTTCATCACGTCCGGTGCCGTGCCCTTCTTGACGTGCTTCGCGATCACTTCCCGGCGCTGCCTGGCCTTGCGGCGCTCGGCGATTTTCAGCCGCATCGCCCCCCACGAGTGTTGCAGGGCCTCCGCGGTCACGCTGTAGACCGCGCTGAACAACCGGCCAAACGAAAACTGCGTGGCCAGGATCACTGCGACAAACGCCACCGTCAGAACGACGATAATCGCGCCCATGCGGCTCAAATACTCGGACATGACGCCGGCGAGTAACTCGCCCAGGGACCCGCCCGCACGAAATGGCCGATCGCGCAGGTCAACGCTGCCGAGCGCCAGACTCAGGAACGCGCTCGTGCACGCCAGCGCCAACGTGGCCCCGATCACCTTCGTGTAGACGGCGTCAACGTGCCGGCACCAGAAATAGTGCCAGCCGGCGACGACGATCACGGCCGGCAGCACGAATGACGCATAGCCGAAAAGTTGAAAGGACACTTCGGCCAGAAAGGCGCCGACACGTCCGACGAAGTTCGCCGGGGCCCCACCCCCCGTACTAAAGAACCAGACAGGGTCGGCGGGCTCGTAACTGGCAAGCGCGATGAGCCAGATGAGCGCCGTGGCGAACAGCGCCACGCCCATGACTTCGCTCACCCGCCTCGACAGGGTGGCTCCTGCGGTAGCCATCATCAAATCTCCATCACCACCGGCAGCACCATCGGGCGCCGTCCGGTCTTCTTCTTCAGGAATCGGCGCAGCTCGAGTCGAATCTTTTCCCGGATCAGCCCGGGGTCGGTGCGCTCCTCCACGCTCGCTTCCGCAATCACGACCGAAATCAGGCGCGCGCTTTCGGCGAGAAGCGCGTCGGAATCGCCGTCGGTCACGAATCCACGCGCGACCACTTCGGGAAGGTTGTCGACCGCGCCGGTTTGACGATTGATGGCCACCATGGCGACCACGACGCCGTCGCCGGCGAGATGTCGGCGATCTCGCAATACCTCGTCACCGACTTCGCCCACGCGTGTGCTGTCGATGAGCACGCGGCCGGTCGGCGCTTTGTCCACGATGCGGCCCCCGTCGTGGTCAAAGCGGATGACATCGCCGTTTTCCGCCGTCATCACATCGACAGGCGTCGGCAGGCCGCTGGTCACGACTTCGGCGACGCGCGCATGACGCGCCAGTTGCCGATATTCGCCGTGGATCGGAATGAAATACCGCGGTCGCACCAGGGCGAGAACAAGCTTCAATTCCTCCTCCGCTCCGTGGCCGGACACATGCACCCGTTTGGTGGCTTCCGTGATGATGTCGACGCCGCGCCGCGCAATATGATTCATGACGCGGCCAATCGCTTTTTCGTTGCCAGGAATCGATCGGGCCGAGATGACGACGCGATCGGGCGGCGTCAACCTGACATAGCGGTGGTCATCGATGGCGATGCGGGACAGCGCGGCATTGGCCTCGCCCTGCGAGCCGGTCACCAGGCAGACCACGTCCTGTTGCGGGTAGTTCGGCACATCACTGTCACGGATGAGCGTTCCGGTGGGCACCCGCAGAAATCCCAACCGTTGCGCGACCTGCGAGTTGCGATCCATGCCCCGGCCGACAAATGCCACCTTGCGATCGAACTGCACGGCCAGATCGGTCACGATCTGCATGCGATAGATGCTCGAGGCAAACGCCGCGACCACGATTTTGCCCTCGGTGCCCGTAAAAATTTCCTCGAACGCGTCCTCGACGTCGATTTCGGAGCCGGTGTAGCCTCGCCGATCGATGTTCGTGCTGTCGCCGAAGAGCGCCAGCACACCTTCCGCGCCGAGTTGCGCGAAGCGCCGAAGGTCGAACGGCTCGCCCGCAATCGGCGTATGGTCGATCTTGAAGTCGCCGGTGTGGATCAACACCCCTTGCGGCGTGCGTACCACGATGGCCACGCAATCCGGCATGCTATGCGTGACGCGGATGAACTCGATCTGGAACGGGCCGACCGTGATCACATCACCCGGTTCAATCGTCCTGGTGCCGTGGCGGTGCTCGAGTCCGTGTTCCTCGAGCTTCGGCGCGACGAGGGCCAGGGCCAGGCGCGTGCCATAGAGCGGTCCGTCCACATGAGGGAGCACGTATGGGACCGCGCCAATGTGGTCTTCGTGGCCATGCGTCAGAATCAGCGCCTTGACTTGGCCTTTGCGGGTTTCGAGATAGGACAGGTCGGGGATGAGGAGATCGACCCCCAGCAAATCTGGCTCTGGGAACATCGACCCGGCATCGATCAGGATGGTGGTATCCGCACACGAGATGGCCATCATGTTCAGGCCGAACTCGCCCAGGCCGCCGAGCGGCATGATGTCGACAGGCGGAGCGCTGGCGGAAACCGCCGCGTCCATCGAAGCACTCATCGGATTCCCAGTGCCCGGGCACACCTCGGGCGAAAACGTGACACGAACGACCGTTCAGGCCCCTGGGAAAGCCTGGAAAAAATGAGGGCGGGCTGGGCCGAAACTATAGCACAAGCACGAGTTAGCCCCGTAGGAAAACACCGGACAACGCCGCGTAGTCCAGCAGCGTCAGCGTCTCGGGACGGCGCTGCGGGTCGATGCCGGCGTCGACCAGTATCTGGGCCGCGGAGTGTCCGCGGCTGCTCGCAAACGGGGCCAGTGCGTTGGATAGCGTCTTGCGCCGCTGCGTGAAGACCGACCGGACGATTTCGACGAGAAGCGCTGGGTTCGGAACTTCGGCCGGCGGCCGTCGGAACGTCAGCCTGACGACTGCGGATCTCACTTTCGGCGGTGGCCGGAAGGCCCCCGGCGGGAGGGTCAGCA
>JACCSI010000273.1 GCA_013813075.1 Acidobacteriota bacterium
GGCCGGGACG
This sequence comes from Acidobacteriota bacterium, assembly GCA_013813075.1. Taxonomy (GTDB): domain Bacteria; phylum Acidobacteriota; class Vicinamibacteria; order Vicinamibacterales; family UBA2999; genus JACCSI01. The sequence continues at coordinate 11 of JACCSI010000273.1, forward strand.
ACCGATGATTCTCAGGCTGATGCCATCGACGAGGTCCAGTATCCCGGCGTATTTACGATCCGCCAGCCAATCGATCTCGACGGCAGGATACGTAGCGCGAATGGCCGCAAGCACTGGCAGAGCGTGAACGATGTCGCCCAGCGCGCTCATCCGAACGACGAGAATTCGCGTCACGCGGGCGGTTCCGACGGCTCCGGTTCGATCAGCGTGCGGATGCGCGACAGCAGATCCCGGGTCGAGTGGTCTTTGGGATCGCCGACGATGGCGACACGGCCGCCGTACGCGCGCACCGTGTCGCGCTCGGGGACCGTGTCTTCCGTGTAGTCCGTGCCTTTGCAATGCACGTCGGGCCGCAACAGTTCGAGCAGGGGCGCCACTGTTGGCTCTGGGAAAATCACGACGTAGGCCACCCCGCGCAGGGCCGCCACCAGCTCGGCGCGGTCGATCGCGCTCAGAATGGGCCGGTTCGGCCCTTTCAACTGGCTGACGGACGCGTCGTCGTTGACGGCGACAATCAACCGGCTCGCTTGTTCCGCCGCCGCCTGCAGATAGCGCACGTGGCCAACGTGGAGGAGGTCGAAGCAGCCGTTCGCAAAGGCGTGCGTCAGGCCGTGCTCGCGGTCGCGCGTCACACGCTGGACCAACGCGTCTCGCGACAGCACGTCACCCATCGGACTCCACCGCCCGCCGCAGTTCGTCAGCACTGACGGTCGCGGTTCCGCGTTTCATGACCACCAGGCCGCCGGCGTAATTGGCCAGCCGCGCAGCCTCCTCAAACGAGCCGCCAGCGGCGAGCGAGAGCGTCATCGTCGCCATCACGGTGTCGCCGGCGCCGGTGACGTCGGCAATCTGATCGGAACCGAAAATCGGAATGTGCACCGTCGGCTTGTCGGGCTCGAATAGCGCCATGCCGCGGCTGCCCCGGGTGACCAGCACCGCCTGCATCCGGGTCTGCTTCAGGATCGCACGGCCGGCTCGCTCGAGCACGCGCGGTTTGTCATCAATCTCGACGCCCAGAACCTGTTCGACTTCCGACTCGTTTGGGGTGCACGCGGTGAGCCGCGAATAGCGCGTCAGGGCGTAGCGCGAATCGATCAGGATCGGCAATGCGCGTGTGCCGCGTGCGAGTTCGCCGACGAACCGCGGCGTCACGAGGCCGGAGCCATAGTCCGACACCAACAACGCGTCGGCCTGCCGCACGGCGCTCGCTGCGGCGCGTTCCACTGCGGCGCGATGCGTGTCGGTCACGCCGTCGATGCGCCGATCGATGCGGACAACCTGCTGTTTGGCCGAATGAATCCCGCCGGCGAGAATGCGCGTCTTCATCGGGGTTTTGTAATCGTCGGGTCGTACAATCCGCCCGCGCGACACGTTGCGTGGCAGCGCCGCCAGCAGCCGCCGACCCGCATCGTCGCGGCCGGCGAGACCCACCAGAGTGACGCGGCCACCAAGCGCCGCGGCATTATTGGCGGCGTTGCCCGCTCCACCCGGCAGGATTTCGGTGGAGTCGTACTCGAGAATCAGCACTGGCGCCTCGCGCGAGACGCGGGCCACGCGGCCGTACACGAACTCGTCGGCCAACAGATCGCCGAGGACGACAATGCGCGGCCCGGCGAATTGAGCGATCAGATCGAGCAGGCGGGTCTTGAGGACCACGGCAGCGCGTTTCATGACTCGACTCACAGCTTAGCAAAACCACCTGCTGTGTCTCCGGCTGCGCCTTCCGTGCGGGCGGTGCTGGTCGCAGCCATCACACCAGAATACGCGCCACGGCAGCGATCAAGTTGTCGCAGGTTGCTGTCGCCGCGGCGACGTCCATTGGCCACGTGGTTTCTTGCGTCGCGCCGTGCCCGCTGCGCACGAGTATGCTCCTGGCACCGATGGCGTGGCCTAGTTGCACGTCGCGCCATTGGTCGCCCACCACCCAGGACTGCGCGAGATCAATCTCTCCGCCGAGCCTCTCCACCGCATCCTCGACCATCCCCGTAGCCGGCTTGCGGCACCCGCACCGGTGACGAAGTTCGTCGATCAGTGCTTCCGGATGATGCGGGCAGTATTGCCAGACGTCGATCGTCGCCCCGCCCGACCTGAATCGACCGGCGAGGGTTTTGTGCGTCTCCTCGACGAAGTCGCGAGTGTAGAGGCCGCGCCCGACGCCACCCTGGTTGGTGACCACGACAACCTTAAAGCCGGCGTGGTTCAACAGCCGAACCGCGTCGATGCTCCAGGGATATACGTCCAGACGGGAGTCAGGCGTGAGATAGCCCAGTTCCCCGATGATGGTCCCGTCTCGGTCGAGAAAGACCGCCCGTGTCATAGCGCTGTCACCTGCTGCACCTGCTGCGCGCTGATGCCGCTCATGCAGCGGTGGTCAATCGGGCACTCGCGCAACATGCAGGGACGGCACCACACGGCGGTTGCGACCAGCCGTGGCGGCTGCGCCGAGGCGGTCGCCGTCAGCGGTGAGGTCTTGCGCTCATCGGTCGGCCCGAAAATTGCCGTGACACGGGCCCCCACGGCGGCGGCCAGATGCATGGCCCCGGAATCGTTCGACACCGCGGCGGCAGCCATCGACAGGACGGCAGCGAGCGTGGCGAGATCGGTGCGTCCGGAAAGATCGATGATCACCGCCGGCTCCGGTTGGCGACGAGCGAGGCGCGCGACTTCGTCGCACACGCGCGTATCGCCGCTGGCTCCCACCAACACCGTCGCGACGCCATCGTGCGCGAGCAGGAAGGCCAACTCCGCGAAACGCGCTGGCAGCCACTGCTTAGCGCGTCCGTACGCGGCGCCGGGAGCGAAGACGACAAAGCGTTGGCCGTCGCGGACACCCGCTTCGTGTAGCAACGCGGCCGCCCTGACGCGGGCCGCGTCCGGTACCACCACACCCGCGTATCGATCGCCGACCGCAAGCCCCAGTCCCGACACCAGTCCCTGGTAGTACTCCACCTGGTGGCCATACGTCCTCGGACGAGCGATCGCCTTCGTCAGGAGCGGCCCACGCCCGTCGCCGGCGAAGCCCCACCGCTGCGTAATTCCCGCGCTCCAGGCCAGCCACGCCACCAGCAACGAGTTGGGCAACAACAGTGCTGCGTCGAAATTGCCGCTCCGCAGCAACGCGACGTTGCGAGTCGCGGCCGCAATCGCATGACGCCCGCCGCCGCCGTCGAACACGATCGTGCCCGCCACCACCGGGAGCATGGCAAACAGCGGCGCGACCGACTGCCGTGCCGCGACGACAATCTCGGTGTTCGGCCAGGCGCGATGCAGGTCGGTCAGCAACGGCAAAGCCATCACCGCATCACCCAGCCAGTTCGGCGCGAGCACCACGAGCCTGGAAGGACTAGGCATTGATGTCTTCGTTCTGTCGCGCCCTCGGGAACATGCCTTTGAGGTCAGGGAGCGGCGAATCGCGCCAGCGTCGGTGCATCCACAGCCACAGCTCCGGGCGGCGCCGCACATACATTTCGAGAACGTCGGTGCAGCGCTGAGTGAATTCGCGGATCGCGTCGGGCTCGTCGCTGGCAGGCGGTTCCACCGCGTGCTCGTAAATCATGCGATAGCGTCCGCCCTCGATCGGCAACGCGAACACCGGGACCACCGGTGCGCCGGTTCGCAACGCCAGTGCCGCCAGCGTCGATGTCGTCGCCGCGGGCCGCTCGAAGAAGTCCACCCAGATCGCGTCGGGACTGTGCATGTGCTGATCGATCAGCATCGCCACCCCGTGTCCGGCAGCAAGGGTCTTGAGCACACGACGCACCGCTCCCTGGCGATAGATGATGCTGTTGCCGGTGCGGCCACGCACCTGCTCCAGCAGTGTATTGAGATGAGGGTTGTCCAACGCCCGCGCCAGGACCCCGATTGGCTGCAGCCGCAGGCCATGGA
>JACCSI010000278.1 GCA_013813075.1 Acidobacteriota bacterium
GGTACTCGCCACAGAAATCACGCAGACCAGGGACAGCACGATCGCGGGGCACAGAGACTATGATCGAGGGTCGTTGTGAGAATCAGGATCGCGTCTGTTGTTCCGGCCCTGCGCTCTGGGTGCCCGATGTCGCTGTGGCCCGTTCGAGACCAAGACCGGGCCGAGACGTGACCGCGACCGTGAAGCGTGCGCCATGCTGATACCGTCGATTGATCTCAAAGGTGGCAAAGTCGTGCAGCTTGTGCAGGGGGAGAAGCTCGCCATGGAATCGAGCGATCTCAACGGCTGGATCGAACGCTTTGCGAAGTTTCCCAAGGTGCAACTGATCGATCTCGACGCGGCGATGGGCATCGGCACCAACGACGCGTTGGTGCGGCAGGTGGCGGCGCGGCTGCCCTGCCGGGTCGGCGGCGGCGTCCGCTCGGTCGGTCGCGCCCAGGATCTGCTCGACGCCGGCGCCCAGGCCGTCATCGTCGGCTCTGCATTTTTTGATATTCGGCGCTCGGATGAAGAAGGCGGCGTGATCAAACACGACTTCGCGCGGGCGCTCATGGAGGCCGTGGGAGTCGAGCGCGTCATCGGCGCCGTCGACTCGAAGGGCGGCAGAGTGGTCATTCATGGCTGGAAAACCACCCTGCCGGTCACGGCGGTGCAGGCGGTGCAGGCGCTGGAACCGTATTGTCGAGAGTTTCTCTATACGCACGTCGACAAAGAGGGCTTGATGCAAGGGACCGACCTCGACGCGATTCGCGCGGTCGCCGCCGCGACCTCGAGCAAAGTCACAGCAGCCGGCGGCATCACCACGCGTCACGAAATCGACGCCCTCGACGCGCTCGGCATCGACGCGGTCGTCGGCATGGCCATCTACACGGGGCTGCTTGATATCAGCTGACACCGCGGGTCCATCCCGGCCGTGTGGCTTCATGGCCGGGCGTGAGGCTCCCTTCCGAGCGAGGACCGCCTACTTGCGATACCCTCTCGGGACGCGCGGCCGCAGCGCCGCCTGGAGGGTGAGATGGCGCTAAGCCAAGCGACGACCGTGAAGGGGTATCTCGACGCACTGCCTGACGACCGCCGCCGGGTGATCGCGAAAGTCCGCGCCGTGATACGCAAGCACCTTCCCGCAGGCTACGAGGAGAAGCTCAATGCCGGCCTCATCTCCTACCAGGTTCCGTTGAAGACGCTGGCCGACACCTACAACGGGCAGCCGCTGTGCTACGCGGCGCTTGCGGCACAGAAGAATCACCACGCGCTGTATCTGATGTGTGCATATGGCAGTTCCACGCATCGCGCCGAACTGGAAGATGCGTTCAAGAAGGCCGGCAAGAAACTCAACATGGGCAAGTCGTGCGTGCGTTTCACGGATGCCGATGATTTACCGCTGCCGGCGATCGGCAAGCTGATCGCCAGCGTGCCGGCCAGTCGATACGTCGAGATCTACCGCGCCTCTCGCGAACGTCAATAGCATCAACTCCTGAGGAGCCGCATGGCAGTCAAACCGATACCGGATGGATACCACAGCGTCACACCGTATTTGATCGTGCGCGGCGCCGCAGAAGCGCTCGAGTTCTACGTCTCGGCGTTCGGCGCCACGGAGCTCTTCCGCCTGGACGCGCCGGGGGGCAAGATTGGCCACGCCGAATTCAAGATTGGCGACTCGACGCTGATGATTGCCGATGAAAATGCCGAGGCCAACGCCGAGGGCCCGGAGATTCTCGGCGGCTCACCCGTGCATCTGATGATCTATGTGGACGATTGCGATGCGGTCTTCGCCCGCGCGCTCACTCTCGGGGCCACCGAAGTGCGGCCGCTGAAGGATCAGTTCTATGGCGACCGCTCGGGCAACGTGACCGACCCGTTCGGCCACGAGTGGACGATTGCGACCCACAAAGAGGACCTGTCGCCAGAAGAAATGGCACGACGCGCGAAGAGCGAGGATGCGTAGCGTGCCTGACCGGTCAAGCCTGCCAAGGCTGCTGGTGTGCAGCGGCGTGATGGCCGTCGCAAGCATCATGGCCTCGGCGCAGGCGCCGACGCTCAGCGACAACGTCAAGGCCTACGTCCGCACCAGCGCCGCGGTCATTGCCCTGACCAACGCGCGCGTCATCGACGGCACCGGCGCGCCCGCGCGTCCTGATCAAACGCTGATTCTGCGCGCCGGCCTGATTACGGACATCGGTGATGCGGCGCGCGTCTCGCCGCCTGCCGGCGCGGAGATCATCGATCTCGCCGGTAAGAGCGTCATCCCCGGGCTGGTGATGCTCCACGAGCACCTGTATTACCCCACCGGTCCGGGTGTGTACGGTCAGCTCGGCGAGAGTTTCACGCGGCTGTACCTGGCCGGCGGCGTGACCACCATGCGGACCGGCGGCAACATGAACGGCTACATGGACATCAACCTGAAACGCGCCATCGACGCAGGCCAGAAAGCCGGCCCTGCCATCGATGCGACCGCGCCCTACGTCAACGGGCCGAATCAGTTTCAGCAGATGAACGCAGTCAATGACGCGGCCGAGGCACGCCGCCACGTGGCGTACTGGGCGGACCAGGGCGCCACGTCCTTCAAGGCCTACATGCAGATCTCGCGCGCAGCGCTGGGCGCCGCAATCGAAGAAGCGCACACCCGCGGCATGAAAGTGACCGGGCACCTGTGCTCCGTCACCTACAGCGAGGCGGCGGACCTGGGCATTGACAATCTCGAGCACAGCTTTCTGGCGTCCACCGACTTCGTCAGCGACAAGGCGCCGGACGTGTGCCCGGGCCAGGGGGCCGGGCAGCAAGCGATCACGGCACTGGATGAGAACGGCGAGCCGTTCAAAGCGCTCGTGAAAAAGCTGATCGCCAAAGGTGTCGCGCTCACCTCCACGCTCACGGTGTTCGAAACCTTTACTCCGGGGCGCCCCCTGCCGCCGGGGCTCGACGTCCTGACCCCTCAGCTCAAGCAGCAGTTCGAGCAAACCCACGCACGGGTCGCGCAAAACACGCAGTCGAACTACCTGAAGTTGCTGCCCAAGGCGATGGCGCTCGAACGCGCGTTCACGCGTGCGGGCGGGCTGCTGGTCGCGGGCACCGACCCCACCGGATCGGGCGGAGTCATTCCCGGCTACTCGAATCAACGCCAAGTCGAATTGCTCGTGGACGCGGGTTTTTCACCGCTCGAGGCGATTTCGATCAGCACGCACAATGGCGCACGCTACCTGGGCCGAGACAGAAGCATCGGCAGCCTCACCGTCGGCAAGCAGGCGGATCTGGTGGTGGTCAATGGCGACCCATCCGTCACCATCGCAGACATTCGCAAGGTCGAGCTGGTGTTCCGCCGTGGCGTCGGATTCGACCCCGCCAAGTTGATTGCCTCCGTGAGTGGGCGTGTAGGATTGTTTTAGGCACGAAGGCCACGAGCGCACAAAGGAGTGCCCCACGTGAACGCAGACAGGGTTCGAGTGAAGGTGTTCGACAAGAGCGGCACTCTGGTCGGTCCGATTGATACGGCGCGCGTCGAAAAAACCGACGCCGAGTGGCGGCAACAACTGACGCCGGCGCAATTTGAGGTCGCCCGCGGCAAAGGGACCGAACGTCCGTTCTGCGGCACGTTGCTGGACAACAAGAAGGAGGGGGTTTACACCTGCATCTGTTGTGGGTTGCCGCTTTTCACCTCGGATTCCAAGTTCAATTCCGGAACGGGCTGGCCCAGTTTCTTCCAACCCATTGCCGACGAGAACGTGGTCAACCACGAGGATCGGGCCTACGGCATGCGGCGTGTCGAAATTCTCTGTGCGCGCTGCGATGCACATCTTGGCCATGTGTTCGAGGACGGCCCGCGCCCGACGGGGCGGCGCTACTGCGTTAATTCAGATTCGCTGGATTTTTCCGAAGGTACGACCCTGGCCGCCCTGGCAGACGCTGCGGCGGGGTAAGATGGATCTGCCTGCCGTTTGAAGTAAGGTTCCGCCATGCGCGCTCGTCGACTGTGTTCCCTGTTCGTGTGCGCGACGTGTCTTGTCGTGCTGTGCTC
>JACCSI010000630.1 GCA_013813075.1 Acidobacteriota bacterium
GCATGATCACGAACAGATACAACCCAAGCACGACGAGGACGCCCGCAAACCCCTGCTCCTCGGCAAGCACCGAGAAGATGAAGTCGTTGTGCGCCACGGGCAGGAAGCGCAGCTGTCCCTGCGTGCCTTGCCGAAAGCCCTTGCCCCACAAACCACCGGAGCCAACCGTAATGCGGGCCTGCAGTTGCTGATAGCCAGCCCCACGCGCATCCTGCTCAGGATCGAGAAACGTTTCGATCCGTTCTTTCTGATAGTCCTTCAACGCGAAGCTCCAGGCGACCGGGGCGGTGAGGACCGCAAGCACCGCCATGACACCGAGATACTTGACTGGCAGGCCCGCGGCGAACGTCACGACCAGGAGAATCGGCAGGAGGGTCACCGCCGTGCCCAGGTCCGGCTGCTGCGCAATCAACAGCAGCGGAATCGCCGTCAGCACGATTGCCATGAACAATTCGTTATTGGAGAGGACCGGCCGGCGGCTTTCGCCGAGGAGCTTGGCAAGCACCAGTGCGATGATCGCCTTGGCAAATTCCGACGGCTGCAGGTTGAAGACGCCGAGATCCAACCAGCGTTGTGCCCCCATCTGCCTCGAGCCGACGAACATGACGGCGACCAGGGCGAGGATAAGCCCGATGAAGAACAGGTGAGATTTGTCGGCGAGCGAGCGGTAGTCCACCGTCATGGCCGCGAACATCACGCCCATGCCGAGGGCAACGGCGTAAATTTGCGTCCAGTACTGGCGCGTCGGGCCGCCCGTGGTGCTGAAGATCATAGCCAGGCCGATCGCGCACATGGCGCCGACGGCGGCAATCAGGGCCCAGTCGATGTGGTAATAGAGACGCCGCTCGAGCATCGCGGTTTATCCGGGCGCTTTCAACGTGCTGCGTTGGGTGTGTCTGACACCGGTGGTCATTACCGCCCGCCTCCCCCACCGGCCACGCCCGCCGTCACCGGCCGGGCGGGGGTCGGCGGCTGGGGCGCGTTCGGATCCGACAGCACCGGCAGGGGTCGACCTTCCTTCTTTGCAAAGTATGTTTCAAGCACGTGCTTGGCGATTGGAGCGCCCAGGTAGCCGTGTTCCGAGTTCTCGGTGAACACCACACCCGCGACTTCCGGTTTGGTCGAAGGCGCATAGAAAATCCACCAGCCATGGTCGCGAAAGCGGCGCGCCGCCTCACCCGACAGGCGCTGGCGATTTTCAAGCGAGATATTGGCCTGCGCGGTGCCGGTCTTGCCGGCGACGTCGTATCCAGGCATCCGGGCGCGTCCGCCGGTCCCGGCGGCATTGACCACCATCCACATGCCCTCGTGAATCGCCTTGACGTGTTCGGGATCCATCTGCGAGCGTGAACGCGGTTCCGGACGGGGCACGGGCGTCCACCGCTTCCCGTCGAAGACCTCGCGCACCAGATGGGGCGTGAACAAGGTGCCGCCGTTGGCGATCGTCGACGCGAACATCGCCAGACTCAGCGGCGTCACCGCCACAGCGCCCTGACCGATCGACACGGACACCGTTTCACCTGGATACCACGGTTGCTTGCGTACCCGCTTGGACCACTCGCTCGAGGCAACAAAGCTCGGCACCTCATTCGGCAAATCGATGCCGGTGCGGCCGACGAGCCCGAGACGCTCGGCCCATTTGTGCACCAGGTCGACCTTGTTACCAAGCCGCGCCCCGATCGTGTAGAAGTACACGTTGCACGACTTTTCAATCGCGTGACGCAGGTCGACGCTGCCATGGCCACCCTTCTTGTGGCACTGGAAATAACGGCCGTAGAAGACCCCGCCGCCGGAACAATGCACCCGCGTCGAAGGATTGATGATGCCCTCTTGCAGGCCGACCACCGCCATCATGATCTTGAAGGTGGATCCCGGCGGATACGTGCCCTGGATCAGACGGTTATTCAGCGGCCGCAGCGGGTCGGTGTTGAGACCGGTCCAGGTCGCTCTGTCGACGCCTACGGCGAAGTCGTTCGGATCGTAAGCGGGCAGGCTCGTCATCGCGAGCACGTCGCCGTTGGACGGATCGATGAAGGCGGCGGCGCCCCAGTATTTGTGAAAACGGAAGGCCTCTTCGAGCGCCTTCTGCATGTCGAAGTCGATCGTCAACCGCAGGGCGCGCCCCTCGAGCGGCGCCTGCTCGTCCTGGACATGCATCTCGCGCCCGAGACTGTTGACGACAACGCGGCGTGCGCCATCCTGCCCCATCAAGAACTCGTTGTAGTTCTTCTCCACACCGGTTTGTCCGACAATGGTACCTAGCGAGTAACCGCTCAGGCTCACCTGCGCCTCGTTGGCTTCTCCGACGTACCCGATCAAGTGGGCGGCCAGCGATTCTGATGGGTATTGCCGGGTCGGCACTTCCTGCACCACGACTTCCGGCAACTCGTGCTCGAGCCGTCGCGACGCGACCGCCGCCACCTGGTCGAGCGTCGCGTTATGCAGCACGACGACGGGCCGATACGACGGCTCACCGCGATGACGCGCAACGACATCGCGAATCTCTTGCTCGGCCACCCCGGTGAGTTCGGCGAGCAGGCTCATCGTGTGATCGAGGTCTTTCGATTGCTCCCGCAGGATCGAAATGTTGAAGGAGTTGCGATTTTCGACCAGCACCTGGTTATGCCGATCGAAAATGACCCCCCGCGGCGCACGCAGTGGCAGCGTGCGCTGGTGGTTGTTCTGGGCCATCTCGCGAAACTTTGGGTACCGCGCAATCTGGAAGAACCAGAATCCCCCAACGAGCAGGATAAATGCGGCACCGACCACCGCCTGGATGATGGTGACGCGGAGTGCCAGACGGCGTTTATCTTCAGCTATGGCCATGACGTGCTTTCGGCTCCTGGCTCCCGGCTCTGCAGCCGACGGCTGAAAGCCAGTCCTATCACCAGTTTACGTCAATGCCGGCTCATTCGGCGGGCCTTGCGGCGGTCGCGCAGGCCAGGCAGCAGCTCGATCAGTTGCGCCCCCACGACACCCAGAAACGCGTTACCGACTGCCTGGCTCAATACCGCCGCATACGGGGTGTCGAATTGCCGCAGATCCAGCAGCGTGTAGAGGCCCATGAACACGGTGGCGTGAACCACTGTCGCCAGCAGGAAGACGACAAACCGCGACAGCGGCGCCGCGACGATGAACTGAGACCCCAGAACTCCCGCGACGAATCCGACGATCGTTTTGGCGAGTCCGCCAATACCGATAATGCCGCTCGAGAGCGAGTCCTGAACCAGACCGGCCACGCTGCCGAGAAGCAGCCCCGTGATGGGGCCGGTAATCAACGCCAGGTAGACGACGACGATGAGCACGAGATCCAGCGCCGCCGTGCCGCGAATCACCAGGCTCCCGAGTGTGGTTTGCAGGGCGAGCGCAATCGCAAGCGCCGCCAGGGCCGCAACGATTTTCACTCCCCGGGACCTCGCGGTGTCCCATTCGTGGGGCTGCCGGTCGACGCTGGGACGCGTGTCCTGGCCGGCGGCGGTGACCTGGGCGTCGCGTTGGCCGGCGACACGTTGCGCGCCATCTCCTGCTGAAGCTGCTTGGCCGCAATTGCGGTCGCCTCCACGGCAATGTCGGCCGCGGTGGTCGCTAGCGGCGGCGTCGTGACGACCAGCACCTCCTCGAGCCGCGAAAAGTCGACGGACGGGCGCACGGTGATGGCGTGATAGGTGCCGGTCCCGCGGTCGATCGCCTCGACCGTGCCAATGACAAAGCCCTTGGGATAAATCTTATCGATGCCGGAGGTGACGATCAGGTCGCCTTGCTCGATCTCCGCGGTGCCGGAGACATAGTCCATCCGCAGCGTTGCACCCTGCCCGACGACCAGCCCCTGCGCCCGTGTGCGCTCAATCATCGCCCCCGCGGCGGCGTTGCGATCGATGAGCATCTGCACGCGCGCGGCGCGCGGGCTCGAGAGAATGACGCGGCCGACGACACCGGC
>JACCSI010000299.1 GCA_013813075.1 Acidobacteriota bacterium
CGATGGCGCCAACGCCCCCGTCAAACATTGGACGGCGCGGATTGTTGAAATTCTGCTTGTTTTCACCGGTCACGAGCCAGGTTGCGGCGCCGTACCAGCCGGTCGTGAGCAGGTCTGAAAGGTCGGCGTCGCCGAGGCCCTGCTTGCTGCGCTCTTCGCGCGCGCGCATCCATTCGGCGGTAAGGCCGATCGGTCCAGGCGCATAAAGCAGCTCGACACCCATGCGGGCGCGTCTCCCCTTAGTATAGACGGGTTCGAAGAAGTCCCCGGTTCCATGAACGGTCTCGCCACGCAGACTGTTCAGCCCCTCGGGCATATTGACAACGCCATAGGCCAGTCCCACGCGAAAGCTCCCCAGCGTCGGAGCCCATGCACGCAGCGGCGTCGCGGTCGCGCGAGCCGCGAAGGACGGACCCACGTTCTTGACGTCCCCTCTGACCGAGAACTGCTCCTCCTGCAAACGCCCGTTGTCGCCGTCGCCGTTGAAGACGCCGATTTGGTAAGTCACTGCGCGCCGGAGAAACCGGCCGTGGGCCATCACGCCCTCGTCGCGTGCAGGCGGGATGGTCGTAGACGCCAGCGTGCGGAAAGCGAAATCGACATCCGCAATGCTGCCGAGCTCTTCGTATCCAAAGGGCACTTTGAAACGCCCCGCGGTGACCTCGAGCTGCCGGAACCTGCCCCAGTTGAGATACACATCCCGCCAACGGCCGCTGCGCTTGAGATCGCGCTCAATGTCGAACGTGATGTCCTCGCCAATCGCGCCATTTATACCGGCGCGTCGGTAGCGCCAGTCGCGCGAATCGTCGGCGATGTCGCGGTCGAGGCGGCGCCAGTCATAGGCCAGCTTCAGGCGCAGATCGAGCCGCACATGGGGACCCAGCTGGATGGAAGGGCGATTACGCCAGTAGATGCCGGTCGTCGGGGGCTCGTCTTGCGTCTGCCCATCCTGGGCGGCAGCGGTCGACGGGAGCAGCAGGACTCCGGCCCACGCGAGGCTGACGAATCTCGAGAAACGCGACATGGTCGGCATTCTACTTGCGTCCAATCGCCGTGATCTGCCGCCACGACTGCCGGGGAGCCGGCACAACCGCCATGTGATAATCGTCAAATGACCGGCACCGGTGTGGCACGCGTCGTCGCAGGTTTTGCCCTGGCGCTTACTGTTGCGTGCAGCGACCCACCCACGGCCCCGACAGGGCCGTCCCCCGTGTCCGACACTCCTGCAGGTCCGCAAACGGGATCCGATCCCCACGCCCTGGCGGCCCACCGTTTACGCCAACCGGGGCTTCGTCAACCGTCCTCGCCGTGGGCGACATTGGAATGTGCACCGAGCGGGCGGCAGTTGAACGGACCGCAGCTCTTGTCGACGGGATGGGCGGCTTACTTTTGCTGGCCGGTGACCTGGCGTACATGCAGGGCACGTTTCAACAGTTCAGCGACTGCTTCGATCCGGCATGGGGAAAATTCCGGAACCGGTGGCGGCCGGTGCCGGGCAATCATGAGTACGAAACGAGCGGCGCCGCTGGCTACCTTCGATATTTCGGCCAGGCGGCGGCCCCCGCCGGACGGACGCATTACTCCTTTCGCACTGGGGACTGGCTCGTCCTGATGCTCGACTCGAACGACTCGACACGGATCGGCAGTGAACAGTACGAGTTCGTGAAGTCCACGCTGCTGTCCAACGGCAACCACTGCACCCTCGCGGTCTGGCACCACCCGCTGTTCTCGTCGGGAGCAAATGGTCCGAACGTGTTCATGCGGGACATGTGGGGTTTGCTCTACGACGGCAACGCCGATGTGGTCGTCAGCGGCCATGACCATCTCTACGAGCGGTTCGGAAAGCAGGATGTGGACGGCCGTTCGGATGTACGTGGCTTGCGCCAATTCGTCGCCGGCACCGGTGGCGCCACGCTCTATAATTTCCAGCGGCAAGAGGCCAACTCTCAGGCGCGACACCGCGCCTATGGTGCGCTCCGCCTACGCCTCGACACGCATGGCTATGCCTGGGAGTTCATCGACGTGACTGGCGCGACCCTCGACGCCGGCAGCGACGGGTGTCATTGAAGCCAAAGCGCTCGATCATCGAACAGATGATTGCGCGGCGCGACAAGTCGCGCGGTCTGCTCATTGCCTTCGAAGGCCCTGAGGGCTCGGGGAAAACCACGCAGCGCAAGCTCCTCAAGACCTGGCTCGCCAGCCGCGATCAGTCGGTGGTGTCAGCGCGCTGGGCGTCGTCGCCGTTGGTCAGGCCGCTGATTCGGGTGCGCAAAAAGATTCGAGCGCTATCGCCGCTCGAATATTCGCTGCTGCACGCCGTCGACTTCAGGCACCGCATCGAGACCGAAATTCTACCGGCGTTGTGGGCTGGGCAGACGGTCCTCGCCGACCGATACCTGTTTGCCGCGCTGGCGCGTGACGCCGCTCGTGGGCTGGAACTCGATTGGCTGTTGCAGTCGTACGCGCCGCTACTCTGGCCCGACCTCGTCCTGTATTTCACCATGCCCCCACAGGTGTCGAGCCGGCGGGTGGCGGCGACACGCCAGCCGCGGTTTTACGAGTCGGGCCAGGACGTGACCGGCATTGACGACCCGCTGATTAGTTATCGCCAGTTCATCGATCGCGTGATCGGCGAGTACGAGAACCTGTCGGCCATCTTCAAGTTCGTCACCGTCAACGCCGAAGAAGCGGTCTATCGCCAGCATCAGCAGGTGCGGACGCTGGTCGAGCAGGCCCGGAAGCGACCCTGGACCGATTACAGCGCCGAAGCTGTCAGCGAGTGGTTGCGTCGCGACTTTACGGCGTACCGCGAAGGTGCGCGTGTCTGAGCCCCTCGGCGGCCGCCTGGTTGCCATCGACGGTGCGCACGGCGGTGACGTCTCGGACGCTGCCACCGCACTGCGCGAGGCGCTCATCCATCGCCAGGCGACGACAGGCACCAGTCACTGGGATGCGTCCGGGCTCTTCGGTGACATCCTGGCGGCTCCCGCTCATCAGCGCGACTTGTCCCCGCGAACGCTCGTGCTGCTTTACGCCGCCGATCTGGCGTTTCGCGTCCGCTGGGAAATCGTGCCGGCGTTGCACCGCAGCATGATCGTGGTGGCGGCGCCGTATGTGACGACCGCCATTACATTTGGTCTTGCCACCGGGCTGTCGATCGAGTGGCTGCGCACGGTGTTCCGGTTTGCGCCGCTGCCCACGCGAACCGTCATTCTGCGCGAGCCGAAGAAGGCGCGCAGCTGGAAGCGCAAGCCCAAGCGCGGATTCGGCGAATGTTGTGCAACGCTGCTGGAACCGACGCCCCAGGGATTCCCTCGGAAGAAGACGTGGGCGGCGATGGTCAACGCGTTATCGGCTGCCGATGGAGAGCACGGCGGGCAGTTTCGCACACGTGACCTGCGCCTCGTGGCGCAGGAAATTCTCACGCCGCGCGGTCGCCAGGCAGTACAAACATCGAAGCGCCAGCGCTCTCGCTGAGCGTCTGATAGAACTTGTTCAGCGCCCGCACCACTGCAGGGGTCTCGGCCAGAATCGACACCTCACGCCGGAAGTCGAGGCTCAGGGCCGACATCGCCATGCTTCCGACCACCGCCCGTGATTCATCGACGATCATCAGCTTGCCGTGCGGCACCAGTGACGCCACCGGCTGAGCGCCTATCACCGAGACCACGATGCCGTGCGCGCGCCGCTCGCGCAGCAGCGCCACGAGGTCGGGGTCCGACAGCTTGTGATCGAGAATCTTGATGCTGCGCCTTGCGCTCATGATGAGCGCGCGCATCCGTCCGCGCGCTCCCTCCGGACCGACAATCAGGCGTCGGCTGATTTTATGGCGCGGCATCACGCGTTCTCCGGCCGCATCAAGCGTGAATAGCGTCGACAGCGACCTCGTCACGGTTCGGTCTCTGGTCGTCAGCACGAAGTCCCAGGTCGTCGTAAAGCACTTCTTGGTGGGATTGAGCGTCGTGACCAGCGCGACGCGCTCGTCGGCGACGAGATATTTCGCGTGATATTTCACGACCGGATCAGCGTAGCGGTGCACAACGGCGCCAATCTCTTCGAGCGCCTCCCACAACTGGCGGAGGCGTTTCTTCCCCTTGGCACGCTTGGTGACGATGGCTTCGACCTTGACCCCACGGTCGAGCGCGGCTGCGAGCGCATCGAGGATGCCAAAGTCGTCGAGCCGGAACAGTGACAACACCAGCCGCTCGCGTGCGCCACCGATGAGATCGAGCATGGCGTTGCGCCGTTCCACCGGTGCAATGAAGATGCGGTCCGATGACGACCGGACTTCAACCGCGCTTGGCCGGCGACCAGGAGACATTCTTGATACCCGCGTTGCCGCCATCCATCAGCTGGTGACTCAAGTCCTCCAGTGAATCGTGCGGCGGAAGTGTCGTGAGATATCGCACCGTGGCCTCGTCACCCTGCTCGACTTCACGCGGCTCGAAGACGACGTGGTTCACGGCAAATACTCGCTGCACGTGATTGGTCGGAAAGTCGCGGCCCTTGGCGACGATTTCGACGAGCATCTGCCGCGGTTTGTCCGCCGCAAACGCATTCAACACCGGGAACATCGCGCACAAGAACAGCGTGCCGAGCCCGGCGACGGCGAACCCCCCCAGGCCCGCAGCCATGCCAAGCCCCATCATGATGAAAAGAACGGTGATGTCGCGTGCATCTTCGACCGGGGTCCTGAAACGAATGATGCTGGCCGCTCCGGCAATGCCAAAGGCGCGGGCCAGTGAGCTGCCGATGATGATCATCATCAAGGCGCCAGCCACGCAGAGCAGCACCTGTGCCTGTTCGAGCGTCGGGTTGGTGGAGCGGTCCGATCGATAGTGGCGCTGCACGACCGTGACCAGCATCCCGACAATAGCCGCCACTGCGAGCTTGGCGAGTTCGAAGAGCGGCGAGTCCCAGTTCGAGACCGCGCCAGGGAGCGGCACGCCGGTCAGCGACGTGCTGCCGACATCGCTACCGGGCGGCGGCAGCCAATAACCGGCCGCAACCAGGCCCAGCCCGACCAGCGTGACCCCCACACCGGTGCCGATGCTGGCCCACGGGAACGGCCGCTCGCGGGCGATCGTGACGGAATCGCAGATCGTGAAGACCTGATCGAGGCGCGACAGTCGCAGCATTTCCAGGACGCGGTTATTCGGTGCGACCAGTCGAAACTGGCGGCCAAGCCGCTGGGCCGATGTGTGGCCGCGCACCAGGGCACGCACGCCGGCGCTGTCGAGCATGGGCACGCCCCGCAGATCGACAAACACGCGCTGCGCGCCGTGCTTCAAGCTGCTTTGAATCAGCTGTTCGAGCTGCTCGGCGGGACCGCCAGCCACGAGATTCTCCCGCGGCGACAGCACGAGCTCACGAGCTTCAGCGCGGTGCGGTAACAGTCCAGCCATGAGAGTGGCGCCGATATTAGCAGGTCGCGGGGAGTTGTCCACGATGGCGAGACCGCTGCCGGCACCCCCCCGTCCTGCCACTCCCGTGATCGCGCATCACGCCATGTGGTCGGGTCCTGCCCGGTCGGCGTATTCCGCAGACGATCTTTCGGGGCAGGCGCGTTACGATAAACACCATGCATTTGAGACGCCTTGCCACTTTTGCACTTTCCGCTGCCGGTGCGAT
>JACCSI010000631.1 GCA_013813075.1 Acidobacteriota bacterium
CTGTCGCGGCGATTCTCATCACGCTCATCTCCAATCTCCGGCGTTGGATTTCATCAGCGGGTATTATACGGAGAGTCTCGAGCTCTGCTGCGGGTGGGTCTATTATTCTAGCCACTCGCCGCACCAGCAGGAGGGCACCCGTGTCCGATCCGATCGTTCTTACCACGCCTGTCGTGTCCCGGCGGACCGCCCTCAGGGCGCTTGGCGTGGGGGCCGGCGCCGTCACTTTGCTGCCGTGGCTCTCCGACGTGGGGCTCCTCGCGTTCACCGAGGTGCAGCGTCGCAATGCTCCGCCGAGCCCGAAGGTCGTGCCCGCGGCTCGCTTCGCCACGCTCGAGGCGCTGGTCGAGGCCCTCATCCCGTCCGACGATCGTTCGCCAGGGGCGAAAGAAGCACGGGTCGCCGACTACATCGACCTTCTCCTCAGCGAATCCGAGGAACCGCGCAAGCGGCAGTGGCTCGATGGACTCGCCGCCCTCGATGCCGAGGCCATGTCGCGCTCCGGCTCGACGTTTGCGCAGCTCGACCCCGCCTCGATGGATGCGCTGATGGCGGACGTCAGCCGGAACGAGCTCGCCCCGGTGACGCCGCTCGAGTCCTTCTTCAACGTCGCCAAACAAGCAACCATTTACGGCTACTACACCTCTGAGATCGGCATTCACAAGGAACTTCAGTACAAAGGCAACCAGATGCTGCTGGAGTTTGCGGGGTGCGCGACCGTGGACGGCCAGGACTGCCCCCACTGCAAGCAGAAGGCGGAGAAATAGATGCAGGCCGATCCCACCACGTCCATCGATCTCAACGACATCACGAGGGAATCGCGCCGGCTCGCGACCGCCATCACACCGGCGAGCGGAAAATGGGACGTCATCGTCGTCGGCAGCGGGGCGGCCGGGGGAATGGCGGCGTTCCAGCTCGCGACGGCCGGCATCAAGGTGCTGGTCCTCGAAGCGGGTCGCATGATCGACACCCAGAAAGAGTACCGGACGATGGAATGGCCGTATGCCTCGATGCGGCGCGGCCGGCTGCCACCCGACGAGCGCGCCATCGGAGTGGCGGAGTACAACTTTCTCGACCGTCCGTACGGGAACAACCCGGCGTTCGAGAAATACCGGAAACTCCACTCGTATGCGGGTAACACATTCACCCGCAACTGGGTCGTGGACGAGAAGGAACAGCCGACCACGGGCACGCCGTATGCCGGGGTGCGCGCGCGCATCCTCGGTGGCCGAACCAATTTCTGGGGCCGGGGAGCGCTGCGCTACGGACCGCTCGAATTCAAGAGCGCGAGCCACGACGGATACGATGTCGACTGGCCGATCTCGTACGACGACGTCAAGCCGTATTACGACAAGGTCGACGTTCTTCTAGGCTGTTCGGGCACGACCGAGAACCTGGTCCAGGTGCCGGACGGCGTCTTTCAGCGGCCGTCAAAGCTCAATTGTGTGGAGGTCGAGTTCAAGCGGGCCATCGCAAAATTGGGGCGCCATTACATTCCGGGGCGCGCCGGCGTCACGACCGAAGGGGTGTTAAACAAGTACCGCATGCGCTGCATGGGGCGCGGCAGGTGCGGACGCGGGTGCGATCTGCAGTCGTCGTTCCACTCGCCGACCGCTCTGATCTATCCGGCGCGCGATACCGGCAATCTCACCGTTCGCCCGTACTCCATCGTCGCGGAAGTGCTGTTCGACGAGGTCAACAACCGTGCCTCGGGCGTGCGCGTGATCGACGCGAACACACGCGCGGTGATGGACTTCAAGGCGCGCGTTGTCGTGCTCGGCGCCGGTACTCTCGAGAGCACACGAATCCTGTTCAACTCGAAGTCGCGCCTCCATCCGACCGGGCTCGGCAACTCCTCCAGCCTGCTCGGCTGCTACCTGAGCGAACACATGATGGGCATCCGCGGCAGCGGGTTCATGCCCAGCCGCATCGGGACCGATCCCACGCTGGATGACGGGCGGCCGGTGCCGCCCTACGTGCCAAGGTTCCGCAACGTCACGGACCGCCATCCCGACTTCATCCGCGGCTACCATTTCCAGGGCGGAGGCGGAGCCGGCGAGTATCCCGGCATGGCCAACGAAATGCCGGGCTACGGCAGAGCATTGAAGTCCAGCATCCGCAAATACTACCCCTCGATGATCAGCCTCGGCGGGTTCGGCGAAGTGCTGCCGAGGAAGGAGAACCGCGTCACCATCGATCCGGTCGTCAAGGACAAATGGGGTCTCCCGGTGCTGAGGTTCGACTACAAATTCGGCGAGAACGAACTGAAGATGGCGAAAGACATGGCACAGTCGGTTGAGGAGATGCTGACGCTGGCGGGGGCGGAAAGCATCAGAGTCACGACCGAGGCGCTGCCTCCCGGCTGGTCAATTCATGAGATCGGCACCGCGCGGATGGGAGACGACCCGAAGACGTCGGTCACCGATCGTTTTTGCCGGCTCCACGACGTCAAGAACGTCTACCTCGCGGATGCGAGCCCGTTCGTCTCGGGCGGCACGCAAAACACTACCTGGTCGATCCTGGCGATGTGCTGGCGGACAATGGATTACCTGAAAGAACAGATGCGGGCCGGCGAGGCATAGGCAATCGGCTTCGGGCTTCAGGCTTCGGGC
>JACCSI010000315.1 GCA_013813075.1 Acidobacteriota bacterium
GCCCAGGTTGTAGATGAGGCGGGCGTTGCCAAACTCGCCATAACCCTGCAGCTCGGACATCTTGGGGACGATGTCCGCCACGGCGGCGTCGCGCACGGTCATCAAATCGATCGGACGCCACACGCCGGTCATGTAATCCGACATCCCCTCGAACACCCACAGCGGCATGTTCTGCCGGACCAGCGAGGTGGGGATGATGTCGTATTGAAACTGGTGCGTCAGTTCGTGAACGGTGAGGCGATAGAGGAGGTCTGACGGTTCGTCCATCGGCATCACGATGCGGTAGCGGCTGGGCTCAGCGAACGCGCCGACGCCCTCTTGCGCCGCGCCGGGGATCACGTTCTGCTGCCAGAATTCGCTCGCCGTCGAGAAGAGAATCAACGGTACCTTGAACGCCAGGTCGTGTTTCAGCTCGGAGCTGACATGCTGATAGGCGCTTTCCGCGTAACTCGCGACCTTGTCCAGATGCGGCTCAATCTCGGGGTAGTAATAGATCTCGAAATGGTCCGTGGTGTAGATCTGCCACTTGAAATCGTCGTAGCGGATTTGGTTCTTGCCGAAATACGGCACAAAGTCGGTCTGCGCCGTCGCCTCGCGGCCAGCGCCAAGGACGGCCAGCATCGCGACCAGGACGACCAGGAGCCGAGGCGGAAACGACCGGCCCGGCAGACGAATGTTCATGGATCTACTCCCTCGCAGGCATCTTACTTCGTGTTTCGGAGACGGGGCGGACGCCAAGTCTGCCTATTCCGCAGCAAATCTCAGACCGACACGTTTGTCCTCTGCTTCGGACGGGCGTGGAGTTGCCGCCGCCGGTCATTTGGGCAATTCTCACGACAACAAGACGACGAGGTGGCCGAAAGGTCCACGCCATGTGTCGCCAGAGACAGGCGGCAGATGCCCCCTTCTGTGGACGACTGCGGACGGTTGCTCGAGCGCCATGGCGTAACCAGCAGGCAGCGGCGGCCGTAGATATCTGCAAGTCAATGATGCAAGATAGAACGATGGACCAGCCCAGTTCGAAGCTGCGCCTCGCGGCCATGGCCGCCACGGCCATTGCGCTCCTCGCCATCAGCGTGCCCTTCATTTTCCAGCATGATCTCGAGGCCGAACCTGCCGTGGACGCGTCGTTTGCCCCGGTGGCGTCCCACGACATCGAATCGGTCGGCGGGGCCTCGGACGACGCGCAGGGCGGGGCGGCGTGCATGGCGGACGCGAAGCCGGCGAAGCTGGATTTCAAGATCAAAAATCTCGAAGGCGAGGACGTGGCGCTGTCGTCCTACAAGGGCAAGGTGATCCTTCTCAATTTCTGGGCGACATGGTGCGGGCCCTGCAAAGCCGAAGTGCCGGCGTTCGTGGAACTGCAGAACATGTACGGCAAGGACGGTCTCATCGTCGTGGGCTACTCGGTCGATGATGATGCGCCGAAGGCGCGCGCATTCATGAACGAATACAAGATCAATTACCCGGTGCTGCTTGGCCTTGGTCGCGAGGACGTGCAGGAGGCGTTTGGGCCCATCTGGGGCATCCCGGCGTCGTTCATCATCAGCCGCGAAGGCAAAGTCTGCAAGAAGCACCTAGGCATCGCGCCGAAGGCGCTGTTCGAGAAAGAGATCAAGGCGCTGCTGTAGTATGATCCGCTCAGCCCATGCTGAAAGGTTTCTCTCACGCCCGTCTCGCTTGCGGCTGCCGCGTTTCATTCCGTGAAGGCACCACCGGCAGTCCGGTCACCGTCGTCGTTGACGCCGCGGCGCCGGGCTGTATCAATCCTCTGCATGTTACTGCGCTGCCGCTCTACGACTACCGAGAAGCCCTGCGTCCGTCGACGCGCCTTGGGCCGCTAGTCGACGGCGAGTTCGAAGAAGAAGGCTAAGCGCCAGTCCGGGGCGTTATCGTGCTGGCTCGTCGGACGACTCCTTGAGACGCCCCGCGTCTCGCAGCGTGCGTCGCAGCAGGAACTCGATCTGCGCATTCACGCTCCGCAGGTCATCGTCCGCCCATTGCTGCACCGCGTCGAGCAGCTTTGGATCAATCCGTAAAAGGAACGCCTTGCGATCTGCCATGTACGCGATTCAACGTGTCACGTTGACTCTGCCTTGACCCCTTCGATTATTGGTAAATAGTTCCCGTGTTGATAATCGGTTGCGCGCCGCGCTCGCCGCACAGCACCACCAGGAGATTGCTTACCATGGCCGCCTTCCGTTCTTCATCCAGATGGACGATGCCCTTGTGCGACAGCATCGCGAGCGCCATCTCCACCATGCCGACCGCTCCTTCCACGATGCGCTGACGTGCGGCGATGATGGCACCGGCCTGCTGGCGCTGTAGCATCGCGGCCGCAATCTCCGGCGCATACGCGAGGTGGCTGATGCGTGCTTCGATGACCTCGACGCCCGCCTTCGACAAGCGATCCTGGATCTCACGCTTCAAGTGCTCCGCGACTGCGCCGGTGTGGCCGCGCAGTGAGATCAGGTGCTCGTCGTGCGCGTCGTACGGATAACTCGTCGCCAGATTGCGCAGTGCGGACTCGGTCTGCACGTGGACGTAATTCTCGTAGTCATCGACCTCGAAAAAGGCCTCGGCGGTTTCGACGACCTTCCAGACGACCACCGCGGCGATCTCGATCGGATTGCCTTCGTTGTCATTGACCTTGAGGCGCGAGCTTTCAAAGTTGCGCACGCGCAGCGACACCGCTCGCTTCATCAACAACGGATTCGCCCAGCGCAGTCCCTGGACCTTGGCGGTGCCGCGATAGGCTCCAAACAACTGCAGCACCTTGCCCTGGTTGGGATTCACCATAAAGTGGCCGAACATCAGGAAGACGGCAACCGAGAGCGCAATCGCGACAAGCACGATGGCCCCGGGATGGCGCGCTCTGGCCACCGTGACGAGCGCCCAGATGAGCAACGAATTTGCCAGGAGCAGGGTCAACAGCACCGGGATGCCGGGCAGCCCGTTGTATTCGCGTTCGCGAATCATGGAACGTTCCTCCTTGTGATAGCCCAGTGATATCATCGTGCTATCCTCCTGTCAATAGCCGCGATGCCGGACAGACTTCGAGCGCAGCGGGAATCAGCCTGCGACGCCCGCACGTCGGTCGGAGGACCGTAGGGTGGACGGAGAACTCGGGGGTCAGCCGCGGTTAAAACCGAATGATCAGGTCGGCGACGAGCGGCAGGTGATCCGACGCCATCTTGGCAACCCGATCCTTCGGTAGCCACACCTTGTCGACCTCGACGCGAGCCCCTTCGTAATAAATGTGATCGAGATGGACCATCGGAAAAAATCCGGGGTAGGTGCGCTTGTGGTTGAGGTGCTTGCTGAGGTCGATGCTTTGAAGCTTTTCCGCAAGAATGTCCTGCGTCAGTCGCCGAGCCCATTCGTTGAAGTCGCCAAGCACGATCTTGGGACCGACGACGCGGCGATCGTGGACGGCATTCGCGAGACGCTGGCACTGATTGCGACGCTCCAGCAGGGCCGTGCCAAGGTGCACGTTGTAGAAGTGCAAGATGTCTTCGCCACCGATCTGCAGGTCCACGCGCTGCGCGAGGCGCGGCTCGCAGGTCTTCCAGCTCAAGTCGTACTGCTGGTGGTGTTTGACCGGGAAGTGCGACAGCACGACGTTGCCGAACAACGCGTTCCGCAGGTGGCGCGTGGGCGCCATTACCCAGCCCATGCCGAGCGCGGCGCCGATTTCGGCGGCCTGGCCGGATTGCAAGGGGCTCGCCCCGACCACCTCCTGCAGGGCGATGATGTCCGCGTCGATGGACGCCAGAACGGCGGCGATGCGCTCGGGGCGCGTGCGCCCGTCCAGTCCGCGACAGCGGTGGATGTTGTAAGTGACGACTCGGAGCTTCCGCGTCCGTACGGCGTCGTCCTGCGCGATCAAGGGTGCGTCCGGCATAAGTAGGCCCGGACTTCAGTCCCGGCGTGGTCTCAGTGTACGCTGCGCGCATGGCTCGGCTGAAAAGCGAACTTGAAGTGACGTGCCCGTGCTGCAGCGCTGTGCTGGTCGTCGACACCAACCTCGGCCGTGTTGTCGAGCACCACGAGGCGCCCAATCCGGCTCGCCCGGAGTTGGGCAATGCGCAACGCATCCTCGCCGAACAGGCTGCTCGGCGTGACGCGCTCTTCGAGCAGTCCGTCCAGAACGAGAAATCGAAGGGCGATGCGCTGTCGAAGCGGTTTGAAGAGGCGCTGAAGGAAGCCAATAAGGAACCGATCTCTAAACCGCTTCGCGGGTTCGATCTCGACTGACCCGGCTGCTGATTGGCCTATAATCCGCAACCATGCGAAGAATTACCGTGCTCATGGCATTGGTCGCCGCGGCGGCGCTGTCCGTCGCGGTCAAGGCAGCAGTCGAGCAACCGTCCAACGAGAAACCGAAACTCATCGAAGTCGACAAGCTGCGCGACAACCTGTTCGTGTTGCGCGGGGGCGGCGGCAACACCGCCGTCTTCGTCACCGCCGACGGGGTCGTAGTTGTCGACACCAAACTGCCGGGGTGGGGCGCGCCGCTGCTCGCGAAAATCAAAGAGCTCACACCGAAGCCGGTGACAACCATCATCAACACGCACACGCACTTCGACCACGTCAGCGGCAACGTCGAGTTCCCGGCCAACGTGGAAGTGATTGCGCATGAGAACACCGCGGCCCTGATGAAGGAAATGCGCTCGGTCACTGGCGTCGCGCCACAAAGCGGCAACATTTTCACCGAACACAAGGGCGTCGGACTCGCGAAGCGGACTTTCACAGACACGCTGTCGGTGGGCAAAGGCGCCGACCAGGTGGACCTGCACTACTTCGGACGCGGGCACACCAACGGCGATGCCTGGGTGGTATTCCCGTCGCTGCGTACCGCGCACGCCGGCGACATCTTCTCAGGCAAGAACCTGCCGCTGCTCGACGCCAATAACGGCGGGAGCGGGGTGGCAATCGGCGACACGCTCGCGAAAGCGGCTGCGGGCCTCAAGAACGTCGACACCATCATCACCGGTCACAGCACCCAGATGACGGTCGCCGACTTGAGCGAATACGCGGACTTCAACAAGGCGTTCCTGGCAGCCGTGCAGGAGGGCAAGAAGGCCGGACGATCGGCCGACGACATCGCGACCAGTTGGACGATACCGGCGAAGTACACGGCCTACAGCGCGCCCGCGGCCTCGCGCCTGAAGAGCAACGTCGAGGTGATTCTCGGCGAGTTGAAGTAACGCCCGGCTGACAACCGCCTTCTGGAGGCGCCGCGTGAGACGTACGGTCCGTCCCCTCGTTCTCGTGCTCGCGCTTCTCGCGCTGGCACCGGTCGCCGCCGAAAACGGCCGAGACCTCGCGAAAGTCGCGCCCGAGGCGGTCGGCGTCTCCACGGTTCGATTGAAACGTCTCGATGCCGGCATGCAGCGATTCGTTGATGAGGGGCGGCTCGCCGGCGTCACGACACTGTTCGCCCGCAGGGGTAAGGTCGTCAACTTCAACGCCTACGGCAAGAAGGACGCGCGCGCCACCAACCCGCTGCAGAGGGATTCGATCTTCCGTATCTATTCGATGACGAAACCGATTGCCGGCGTCGCGATGATGATGCTCTTCGAGGAAGGCAAGTGGCGGCTCGACGACCCGGTGTCTCGCTACATTCCGGAGTTCGCGAAGCTGCAGGTCTACGTGGGCGACAACCCCGATGGCACCATGAAGCTCGAAGATGCGCGCCGGCCGATGACCCTGCGTGAGATCATGACGCACTCGGCAGGGCTTGGTTACGTGCTCAATTCCGCGAACGCGGTCGACCGTCTGGTCATCAAGGAACAGATTCTGAATCCCGCAGCTCCGCTGCAGACCATGATCGACAAGTTGTCCAAGACGCCGCTGATGGCGCAGCCCGGCACGCGCTGGTATTACAGCATTGCGGTGGACGTGCAGGGGTATCTCGTCGAGAAAATCTCCGGCCAGCCGTTTGCCGATTTCCTGCAGTCGCGGCTGTTTGCCCCGCGTGGGATGAAGGACACCGGCTTTTACGTGCCCCAGGCCAAGCTCGGACGCCTTGCGCGGGTGCATACGGACGGCGCCGGCGGGGCACTTGCGCCGCCCGCGGACGATGCGGTGGACGTGACGACGCCTCCGCTTGGCCCCTCGGGGGGTGGCGGTCTGTTTTCCACGCTGGACGACTACATGCGCTTCGCGCAGATGATGGCCAATGGCGGAGAGTTCGGCGACACGCGCTATCTGTCCCCGCGCACGGTGCAGATGATGCGCACGAACCATCTGCAGGCCGACCCGCTCAAGACAGTGCGCCCCGGCACCGGATGGGGCCTTGGCTTTCGCACTGTGATGGATGCGGCCGCTGCGGGCGAGCCTGTCGGCGACGGCACGTTCGACTGGTTCGGACTGGCGGGAAGCTGGTTCTGGATCGATCCGGTCAACGATGTCGTGTTTGTCGGCATGATTCAGCACCGCGGCCGCGCCAACGACGAGATCCGCATGCTGTCGCGCAATCTGGTGTACCAGGCGTTGGTGAATTGACCGCCCCGTACGGCTTGGGTGCAGGGATGTTACGGCTCGACTGACGGTCTGTCGCGCGCGGCAACAGCGTCGTCATCCCGATGCTGGGGCACCGGAGCCGTGAGCGCTTGTTTCCCGCGCCCCGGACGATCGGATCGCTAGGGCAGTGGAATATCGACGGCCACCCAGACCGCGGGCACGGTGCCCGTATTTTCACCCCAGTGGGTCGTCGTCCGGCCTTCGGCGAATCCGTCACCAGGATTGGCAATCACCGCCGGCTTACCCTCCTGGTAATACGTCATCTGCCCCTGCAGCATGTAAGTAATGGCCGGTCGGTCGATGTGGTTATGCTCCGCGAGCACGCCGCCGGGCTGAACAGTGATGGTGCGCATGCGAAGCGCCCGCCCCCGCGTCGACGTCAGTTCGTGGGTCAGGTCGAGTGTGCGCAACATCACCTCGCTCTGGCCAACCGTCGCGGTCGGCGGCCGACGCTGGCCCGCGGCGTAGCCGCCGCTGAACACCAGAACGACGCCGGCGGTCACGGACCCGAGCACGCGTAGATACCGGGAACGATTCTGACAATGCATGGATTCCTCCGTCAATGGTCGCTTGCGACCCGAATTCGCATCAACACGCAGTCCAATCCACTCCATCACAACGCGCCATCCAGTCGCTGTCTCCCGCCGGCCCACGAATCCCGAGCTCGCTGCCGTCACTTGACGCGCGTCGCTTCGCCTTCGAGGAAGTCGCAGTACGCCTCGAAGCCCAGGCGTTCGTAGACGCGGCGCGCCGCCGCATTGTCGTGCCCGACGTTGAGCACAATGGTCGGAATTCGTGTCGAGACCGCACCGGCCGCCACGGCGCTGGTGACGCGCGCTCCCAGGCCACGGC
>JACCSI010000316.1 GCA_013813075.1 Acidobacteriota bacterium
CATCACGATTCAGATCGACCCCCCCGGACACGAGGATTCGGGATGCTACGCTTGCCACACAACCGGGGAGGGTAACGCCGCGCCGTCTTCGGAGAGGGGAGATGACATCCATTCAGGGGCGTCCTCCGGAGCTGGGCCCGCCGCTGTCGTTGCTTACAGGAAATAGAAGGAAATGCGAGAGATACGAGCGCAGTCAAAAAGCCTTATAGACTATGCGGCGCGCGGCCAGTACATGATCACGGCGACACCAGCAAGACAAAGCACGCCCCCTGCAATATCCGACAGGTCGGGCCGGTGGCCGTCAACCCACCACCCCCACAATAGCGACAACACCACAAAGACCCCGCCATACGCCGCATAGACACGACCGAAGTGCGCGGGCTGAAGGGTCGGGACGACACCGTACAGAAACAGGAGCAGTCCGCCGAGGACTCCGAGGAACACGGCGCGTCCTTCGCGTAGCCAGAGCCACACCAGGTAGCCGCCGCCAATCTCCATCATTCCCGCCACCACGAACAAGGCGATCGAGCGTGCGACGATTGCAGTCGTCATGCCAGCGGCGGCCGTTCCGCCAGAGGGGGTGAGTTGCGCCGGATCCATCACCGATTCCCCGTGGTAGTCACGTGCCGGCGATGGCGCGCCTTGGCGATTGACCCGCGCACCCGTGGAGGCGCAGTAACGGGCGAGCAGCCGCAATCCTCGAGACGCAGACAGCTACACGCGAGTGCGCGCTTGAGCACCCTCCTCATCCTCGATACACGTGCGACCTGGATGTCGATCTCTGCAAGCTTGCGGGTAGCCAGCGCGTGCCACCGCGTCGCGGGCCGGGTGCCGGGCTCGAACCCGCGGATCAACTGCCGCGTGTCGGCCATCGTGAAGCCGGCTTCCCTCGCAAGCGCGATCAGGGCCAGCCACCGGAGCACGGTTTCATCGTAACGCCGCTTGCCACCTGCGCGAGCCGGACGCGGCAACAGGCCCAGGCTTTCGTAGTAACGGATCGCTGACGCGGCGAACCCTGAACGGTCAGCAACCTCGCCGATGCTCATCATGTCCTTTGCGATTTCCCCTCCCGATCGGGCTTGACCTCAAGTGTGCTTGAAGTTGTAGTGTCCGGAAGAGCGTCGCAATAGCCTTACACACACGGAGTCATCATGCAGCAGGTATGAAACAAACCAGCTCGAAGCCATCGGCTTCGCGTGTCATCGCGTGCGTCGCGGGTGGCATTCCAGCCGATGAGAGAGACGCGCACTTCGCGCTTCTGTCCCGACTGTTGACGGAGGACGTCCGCGAGCGGCTCGCCAGCCCGAACGGATACGCACTTCGCTTCGATGGCGACATGTTCGATGACATCGCCCGCTATGTAAGCAACGAACGAAAGTGCTGCCCGTTCCTCGACTTCGTGATCGAGGTCGCGTCCGATGGCGGGCCGCTCTGGCTTCGGCTAACCGGTCCCCCCAGCACGCGAGAGTTTCTCGACTGGGGGATGCCTGCCATTCGGTAACACCCCGGCGATTCCGGATAAATCCGTCGTGATCAGCTGACCGGGCCTTCGACGCCGGTAATTCCCGAATCTCCGTGAGGCCGTACTGGACGCAGCCAATCGTACAGGCGGGCAGCGATGACAGCGGCCGTTATCGGAGCGACCCAGTATATCCAGTGGGCGGTCCAGACCTGCCCCACGAGAGCAGGCCCAAGCGATCGGGCCGGATTCATCGACGCGCCGGTCAGCGGTCCGCCCATCATTGCGCAGAAGCCCACCGTCAGGCCAACGGCGATAGCCGCGAAGCCGCTCGTTACGCGCTCATCGGTTGCAACCGCCATGATCACGAACATCAGAGCAAACGACAGCAGCCATTCCAACCCCACGGCCCGGCTCGTGGAGATCGAAGGCACCGTCGCACCCATTGAGCCGACGTCGCCAAGGATCGCGAGCAGCGCCAGCGACGCGAGCGTGGCCCCGACACACTGGGCCACGACATAAGGCAGAATTTCACCAGCGGGAAACCGCTTTACGGACCAGAAACCCAGTGTCACGGCGGGGTTCAAATGCGCACCGGATAGATGTCCGACGCTGTAGATCATGGCGACTATCACGAACGCAAAAGCGAGCGCCACTCCAGCATGCCCGATCGCGCCGTCGGTGGCAGCGTCGACCATCGCTGCCCCGGGACCGATCAGTACGAGAAAGAAAGTTCCGATCAGCTCTGCGATCCACCGCCTTGGATCCGCACGAACCCTCACTCCTGCCCGCCCGTTCTCAGATGCTCGGCGAATTCCATCGGAAGTCCGAATTCTCCGGTCCCTCGCACTGCCCTCTCGATGTCGTATTCGACATGGGCAAATGTGACCACGGGCGCTTCCCCACTCATATCGAGAATCACGTAACACGCTCGCGGATCCCCGCCCTTCGGTCTCCCGACACTGCCCGTGTTGACGAAGTGAATTCCATCAACAGCGCGATGCCATGGCCTGTGAGTATGGCCGAAGCAGATTGCGTCGCCCGGTCCTGCGCCGGCCTGTTGGGCCATCTTCATCAGGAACGCGTCGGTGCGATCCTCCGTGACATACACCAGGTTGCTGACCGGCGTGGCGTGAAACAGCATGATCGTGGGGCCGGCCACATGGCCCCCGCGCGGTCTGATGTCGATGCGAAAGGGGAGGCCCCCGAGAAAGGATTTCGTATCGCTTGTGACCGCCTTGCGCGTCCACTCGTAGCTCACATGCGCGAGCTCTTCCTGGCGCGGGCTTTCGGCTTTGCATCCGCAATGTTTGTAGTCGCTCGCCACCGTCGAGTCGTAGTTCCCGGCGACACCGGCTACGCCCGCCGCTTTCAGTAAAGCAACTGTCTCGTTCGGCCATGGCGCGTAACCGACGAGATCGCCGAGGTGGTAGATACCGGCGGGTGTGCCCTTGTGAATGTCGGCGAGAACTGCTTCGAGGGCCGGCAGGTTGCCGTGGATGTCCGAAATGAGAGCGTATGTCTGATTCAACATGGGTTTGACTTTCTCTTCTTCAGCCTGCTGGCGGCGGCGTGGCGCTCCGACTCGAGAGATTTGATTCCGGTGAAGCGCAAACGAATGCAGCCGACGAGGTTTCGGTGGATTGCATTTGCGGGGAGTGCCAGCCTATAGTAAGCGTACTTCCAGTCGCGCGTGACCTCGACCAGCGCGGCGTTCCGGAGCACGGCGAGATGCCTCGAGACGGTGGGTTGCGGAAGACTGAGGATGTCGAGGATGTCGCAAACGCATAGTTCGCCCGCCGCGAGAATATTCAGGATGCGAATGCGGGTCGGATCAGCGAATGCGCTGAAGAGTGCGTCGATGTCGTCGATGCCAGTCGCAGAAACCGGGCGAACACTCAACGATGTCATATACGGGTGATCGAATATGACGCGAAGGTGAGACCGCCGCCAGCGATCGCGCGGTATTCGCCCCGCTCTGATTCAATCCGGTTGGCCGGGGACTCCGCAGCTGCGACAAGTTGCAGCCCACTGAACAATCCTGGGCCCGAACAGGAGCCAGAGCGAGATTAGGAAAGCCGCGCTGAGCCCCATGACCAGCGAGGCGAAATGCCGGGCAAGCCAGGCACCGCCCGCAGTGCCGCCCAGGAGCAGGACGATCGGAACCGCATGGCACGGACAGGTCAGCATCGCGCCGATACCGCCGACGTGCTGGGACAAACGCAACGGGGGCGGCGGCGGAGATCCCCCGCGGTTCCCGCATCTCCCCGCGAGACTCATCGGTTACTACACGGCGATCCCTGCCGCGTCCTGTGAGTCACTCCCGCGACCCTGGAGTGCACTCGAGTTACGCGCCCCATACCAGGGCCTCCTGTGGGCAAAAGGTTCATCTACCTGCACGTTGAACTCGCATTTCCGCGAGCGCCGCGCGGAGTCCTCGCGCCAGAATTACCGCATTGTCATTCGCCCAGAAATGCATGAAAAAGAGCCGGGGCGTTTCCGTCAACATGTGCGTGTGTAGCGCGGTGGTCTGTATGCGATGCGCCTGGAGCGCTCTGATCACGCGATTCACTTCGCCGGCAGTCATCACGAAGTCGCCGGTAATTGCGGCTTTCCCCCCGCCCGTTGGCTGGAAGTTGATCACCGTTGCCAGGCCCATCGAGGCTGGCACCTCCATCTTGTTCTCAACTATCGTTTGTGCCCTTGCCACACTCACCTGGTAGACTCCCCCGTTGA
>JACCSI010000327.1 GCA_013813075.1 Acidobacteriota bacterium
GTTCCCGTCAACAACTAACTTCACGGCGCCGGTTTTGAACACCGGATCGTCGTCGTATTTCTCGCGCAGAGCGTCGAGGGTGTCGAGCTCCGCATTGGTGATATCTGGTTCCGCGGACACCGCGGCGTAGACGCGCACCTCGAGCTCCCGCTCGCGCCGAAACTCATCGTAAAGCTCGAGATCGTCAGCCGATTCGCCGGCGCTGTGTACGCTGGTGACGCCGCGACGGTGCGCTTCGTCCATGGCGGCGCGCAGCGCGGAAATGCGGTCGTCGCGTGTGGGACTGGGAATTCGAGCCGCTATCAGCCGCATGGCGGCGTCTTTGAGGATGCCGGTGGGCACGCCCGTGCGCGCATCTTTGACGATAAGGCCGTCCGTCGGATTCGGGGTGCGCCGCGTGATGCTGGCGAGCGCAAGCGCGGCGGAGTTCGCCCAGCCGGTGCGCCCGTCGGCGGCCGTCAGGTAGGCCGGGCGGTCCGGCACCAGGGCGTCGAGCATCTGGCGCGTGGGCAAGTCGCGGGCAAACGTCTCGTAGGACCAACCGCCTCCGGTCACCCAGGCGGGTGTGGGATGCTTCCCCGCCCACGCTCTCACCGTCAGTTCGATTTCCGCCAGTGTCTCCGCGTCGAGAAGATTCACCTGCCGAAGCGCGAGGCCTCCACTCAGGAAATGCAAATGCGCGTCGTTGAAGCCCGGTAGCACCGTACCGCCTCTGGCGTCGACCACGAGAGTCTGCGCCCGGCGGAGACGTTGGACATCGCGGTTGGAACCGACCATCAGGATCTTGTTGCCCTGGACAGCCACGGCCTCGGCCGTCGGATTGTCGACGTCCGACGTGTACACGTTGCCGTTGACGACGATGAGGTCAACCGGGCCGGCATCGTCTCGCTGCGCACCGACGATGAGGCCGGCAATCAGTGTGGTGCCAACGATGAGGGCGACGAGATAGGCCGTGATGCGAGCCGCCATGCCCGCGATTCTATCAGTGGTAGGCTCGAGGCCTATGCGATTTGCCATTGTCGGGTCCGGCGCTGTGGGCGGCTATTTCGGTGCAAAGCTGGCCCGGAGCGGGCAGACTGTGACCTTCATCGCCCGCGGCGCGCACCTGACGGCCATCCGGGAGCGCGGGCTGCAGATTCAAAGCTCGATGCTGGGCGATTTCACGCTGCACGCGCCGGCGGATGACGATGCCACCCGCGTCGGGCCTGTGGACGTTGTCTTGTTTACGGTCAAGGCCTATGACAATACGAACGCGCTCAAGCTGTTACCGCCCTTGATGGGGCCCGGTTCGGTGGTCTTGACGCTGCAGAACGGCGTCGACAGCGTCGAAGAAGTGGCCGCCGCGGTGGG
The DNA here is from genome assembly GCA_013813075.1 of Acidobacteriota bacterium. GTDB lineage: Bacteria > Acidobacteriota > Vicinamibacteria > Vicinamibacterales > UBA2999 > JACCSI01. The sequence continues at coordinate 1,351 of JACCSI010000327.1, forward strand.
TGAGTCGCGGGTACTTGGCGGCACGACCTACGTCGCTACGGCGCTGGAGTCGCCCGGCGTGATCGTGCAGACCGGCGTGCACCGTTCCATCATCTTTGGCGAGGTGTTCAACGAGCGCGGCCGCGTCACGCCTCGCGTACAGGCCATTGCCGATGTCATGGCCCCCGCGGACATCAACGTGACCACCGTCGCCGACGGTCGTATGCCGATCTGGGACAAGTTCGTGTACCTCGCGCCGTTCTCCGGGTTTACCGGCGCGGCGCGGTTGCCGATCGGCGGTATCTGGACCGATCCGCTCGTGCGCGAAATGTTTTACGGCGCGGCCAAGGAGATCGCCGCGCTGGCCGCCGCGGAGGGCGTGCAGATTTCGCCAGACCGCTTCGATCGGCTGGCGGAGTATATGGACAGCATCCAGCCCAGCACGCGTTCCTCTCTCCTTATCGATCTCGAGATGGGCAAGCGCATCGAAGTCGAAGCCTTGCAAGGCGCTGCGGTCCGTCGCGCCGCGAAGCACGGAGTGCCAATGCCCATTATTACCACGCTCTACTCTGTCCTGCGCCCCTGGGCCGGCGGCGAACCGCGCTGATCACGTCCGGGCCACGGAGCACGCCGAGGCACAGAGACACTCGCTCTATTCCTTGTTTCAATATGGGCCGATTAAAATTGATGATCAGGCCCCACACTAATGCCCACGGCAGCCTGGTAAGGCACTTCCCACAAGCCGGGTCCAAGCTCTCTATGAACTTCAATCGCGCAACCGATGATCCGCTTGGTCCGAGGGTCGTCGCCGTCGAGTGGGAGAGCCGTCATTTCCGCCTCCGATCTGGGCTCTTGATTTGCGTGCGCTTCATGCGCTCTTTGATCTCTGCGATCCCTGTGCGCTCTGTGGCCCGTACGTGATTCAGGCAGGCGTCCCGCAATGACTGCGGCAGCAAGGGGAACGTGGAGACCACGTGTTCGTATTGTTGCGGCGTCAGGCCATAAAGTTGGGCGGCGATGGTGTTGATGCGCACGTACGCCGCCTCGTTGCCGGTCACGCCGGTTTTTTCCAGCGCTCGGGCGAGGGAGGCCAGCTGGCGGAACTGATCGCCATTCACGCTGGGGCGCGGCACGGGCAGGCGAGCCATCAGCGCGGTTGTGACGTGGGTCGTCACCTGCAGGCGGACCAGGTAGTTCGCGACAAGGCTGTTCAGCAGCGCCAGCAAGGCATACTGAGCGTTCCCGTCCAGCGACGTCTTGAGGCAGAACACCGTGTGCGTCGTGATCGTGCCTGGCGGCAGCCGGGCCGCGATGAGGGTGACGCGGTTGGTCGCACTGGCCACGTCGCGATAGCCGAGACGGGCGCGTCGAAACGTCCTTTCCGGCTCGAGCAGCGTTGCCGCCAACGCAGAGGAGATCGTCAGGGTGCTGGCCTCGCTGATGACGCGAAATGGTTCGAGATGCTTGCCTTCCACGACGACGAGTCGGTCGCTGGAGGTACCTCGCGCCGTGAAGTGATGGCGATCCTCGGTGGCATTCAGCTCGCGGCCAAATCGTGCGTTCCACCCCGTGGCATCGCTCAGCCGCAGCACCGACGCGGCCACCTGAGCGAGGATTTGAAGGTCTTCCGGCGCTGTCAGCAGCGGAATGCCAAGATGCTGCGGATCCCACGTCTCCAGCAGCGACCGGCTGAGCACAACGGCCCGGACGCGGGGAGGGTCGTCACTGCTGGCGTCCGGCAGCTCGTCGAGCCAGTCAGCCCGCGAGTGGCCAAACGCGCACGTGAGCCGCTCGGTGACGTGGCCTTTGCTGCCGGTAACCAGCAGGAACTTGACGTCGCGGTGAATCGGGAAAATGCCCTCGCGATTGTCGAATCCCACCAGCCGGTCGATCTGCACCGTATCCATCAACGTGCGGCGCAGTGTGGCGCTGCCCTGGTCCGTCGCCAGCCCAGACGGCAGAATCATGCCGATGCGCCCGTCGCGCCGAGCCAACTGCAGGGCGCGCTCGAGAAATAACTGATAGCGATTGGCATGACCGCGACTCTCGCAGCGATAGACCCCGGAGTCGCGAAAGAACCGCAGCCGCGCTGCCCTCTCGCCCTGTGCGCGGTCGCGCGTGCCCTTGTCGCCAGTGTCTGCGCGAAGCATGTCCCACGGAGGATTGCCGATGACCGCGTCGAACCCGGCATCAGTGGCCGGATGGCCGTGCGCATCGAAAAACACCTCGGGAAACTCGAGTTCCCAGTGAAAGAACCGATGTGCGCCGGCGATCACCCCTGCCCGCTCGAGAATCTCAGCCCGATGCTTCTCGTGAAGCGCGCTGGCGCCACCGGTCTGCGATGCCGCGACGTCGGCAAACGTCGCGGCCGACAGGTCGTCCTCGCCCCAGAACCACGATGCGCACCACAGATCGGCGATGCGCTTGAGCCGCGCGAGGGGCGTGCCAGGAGCCGAGAGGCGCGTCAACGCGTTTTCCTTGTCGTGCACCGCGGCCGGCGTGTCGGCGGGCTCGATCGCGATACGAAGGCGTTCCGGGATTACACGAGTCGCGAAGTGCTCGGCCGAATCGCCGGCAAACAACGGCAGCGTGTCGCGGTGTGACTGGCGGCGCCCGCGTTGCCGATTTTGGGGAGGGGACGTGAGGTCCGTCACACGTGCGCCGAGCAGGCTGTCGCCAGAGGCCAGGTGGTGATCGAGAAATGTGAGCGGCCGATCGCTGGCCAGCGTCGTGAGCCACAACGAAAGCCGCGCGAGTTGCACGGCCATCGGATTCAAGTCGACACCAAAGAGGCATCGCTGGGCGACACTGCGCCGCACGTCGGCGCGTCGCCCGCGCACGTCGCCGTCTCCCCACTGACCTTCGGCAATCAGCGCACGTTCGACTGCCGTTGCCAGGTACTGACACGCGGACACGAGAAACGCACCGCTGCCCATGGCGGGATCCAACACGCGCAACTGCAGGATGTCGCCGGCTGACTTGTTGACGACGAGCGGGTGCAGCGTCCGGCGCACGAGAAAGTCCGTCATCGCCCGCGGAGTGTAAAAACTGCCGGTCGACTTGCGTACGTGGGAGGTGCGAGTCAGCAATCGAGCACCGCGCGGCCCCGTCGGCTCGTATTCGAGCACGCGCTCGTACACCGCCCCGAGTTGCTCGACGCCGAGGTCGCTGTA
>JACCSI010000355.1 GCA_013813075.1 Acidobacteriota bacterium
GGCTCTGCACCGTGCACCTTGCACCGTGCGGCGAGTCCGCACTTTACCGCCCCGGAAAGACGGGCGACCCACCCGGTGCCGGAGTCGCCGGACCGCCGGCCGGTGCCGGACCGACCACCCGTTGCAGCATCTCCTGGTCGATAACGATCTTCACGTTCTTCTTCGCCTCGAGCATAAAGCCGCTGAAGAAGCGATCGCGGCGCTGGTTGATCAGCTCGCCGCGCATCTGATCCATCCCGGTTGCGAACGCATCCTCGGTGACCGTCTGTTTTTCAACGACACGGATGATGGCGGTGCCTTGTGGGGTCGAGATGGCGTCGCTCACGCCACCCTGCGGTAGAGAAAACGCGACGGTATCGACCTCGGGGCTGACACCGAGGTCAGGAATCGGCGATGCGCGCGCGATGAGCTCGGTGGTCTTGACTTCGAGCCCGGCCGTCTTGGCGGCCGCGCCGAAATCGCGGGCGCCCTTCAGCATGGTGGCGATTTCCGCGGCCTTGGTCTTCGCAAGTTCGGCGGCGCGGTCGCGCACCAGATCCTCGCGCACTCGCTCGCGGACCTCCGCGAGCTCGGGCAGGCGCGGCTCCTCGCGGCCAGTCACCGTGGCAAACGCCCACCCGCGCGCCACACGCATCGCGGGCGTCACGGCGCCTTCGGCCAGCTGGAACGCCTGGGCAGAGACCTCGGGCGCCGGGCCGAGCCCGTCGATCGGCTCGTCGCGCAGGAAGGCCCCCGTGTCCTGAACATGGAGACCGCGCTCCTTGGCGATTCGATCGAGATCGGCAGCGGTCTTCATCTGTGCCTCGAGGCCTTTGGCAGTCGTTTCAGCCTGCTGCTGCGCAGTCTGCCACTTCAGCTGATCCTCGATTTCGGTGCGCACCTCCGCGAGCGGCCGGGTCGTGGCCGGGCTGTTGCGGTCGACCTTGATGATGTGAAAGCCGAAGGAGGTCTTCACCAGATCGCTGATGTCGCCGGCTTTCATGGCGAACGCCGCCTGTTCGAATTCGGGGACCATGCTGCCACGGCCGAATTCGCCAAGCGAGCCGCCGGTCGTGTTGTTCGATTCGTCCTCAGAGAATTGCTTGGCAAGGGCCGCGAAGTCTTCGCCAGACTTGGCGCGCTTCAGGACCGACTCCGCCTGCGTGCGCACGGTGGCTTCGTCCTTACCTTCGAGCTTGAACAAAATGTGGTTCGCGGCGACTTGCTCCTGAGTCGAGTATTGGGCGGCATTCTGTTTGAAGAACGCGTCGATCTCCGCCTGCGGTACGGTCACCTGCTGGCGAACGTTCTCAACATCGACCAGCGTGTAGCGAATCTTTCGCTTCTCGCCAATGCGGTAGGGTTCCTTGTTCTTGTCGAAGTGCGCGGCGATCTCTGCATCGTTCACGGAGACGTGCGTGCGAAAGGCGTCGGCGGTCAACGGCACGACGTCCAGCTTCACCTTCTCGTTGCGACGTTTGTAGTCTTGCGCCACTTCTTCATCGCTGACCGACATCCAGCCCGTGACGGCGTTGCGCAGCTTTTCTACCAGCACCGCACGCCGCAAGCTGTCTTCGAAGTCGGAGGTGGTCAGGGGCGGGTTATTGAACTGCAGCATCTGGCGGTATCGGGCCTCGCCAACGAATCGGCCGTTTTCCTGAAACGCCGGAATGGCCAGGATGCGCTCGCGGATTTCGACGTCGCTGACGCTGATGTCCTGGCGGCGCGCCTCGACGACCATGGCCTCTTCGTCGACCAGTTGCTGCAGGATCTGCTGGTCGATGCCCAGCTGGCGCAACAGCGGTTCGCTCATTTGCGCCCCGTAGGCGTTGCGGTAGGCTTGCAATTGCGCCGTATACCGTCGCTGGAAGTCGCGCACGGTAATCTCTTCGCCGTCAACGCTCGCGAGTACTTCATTCGGCGCGGCGCCGGCACTCGGCGACAGGAAATCCGGGATGTAAAAGACCACGAAGGTCAAGACGACGAGCGCCAGGCTCCACTTGAGCCAGCCCTTGTGGCGCCGCATCTGGTCGAGCATCGTCATAGTTGATCCTGGAGGGAAACGTCCATCGTAGCACGGCTATACCGGCGCGTCCGTCGCCGGCGAGCCATGTGAGACGCCATGCGCTTCGCGACCTTTTTGGGTGAGCGCCGTGGTATATTCGCTGTCAGAAGGACTTACGGCGGTTCCGATGCCGGAAGTCGTGTTACCAGATGCCACCCTCGCCGGGTGTCCGCCCCGACCTCGCCACCCGCCTCCGTCAGAGCCAGCGCGCATTAAAGAGCCGACTCGGCAAGCCGGACACCCATCTGGCGGTGCTACGGGCGGCGCACGAAACGCTCGATCCTGAAAAGATTGGCGACCTTCTGGTCGATCGCGCACTCGACTGGCTGCAAGCCTCCTCGTGCGCCGTCGTGGCGGCGGGCGTGGATGGTCAGATCGTGCCCGTGGGTGGACGAGGGCTGGCCGGCGGACTATCCGGTGCGGCCGTGGACGTGGCGCGTTGGGTTCTTCGCACTGGCCGTGAGTTTGCTACCGCCGATCTTCGCCGCGATACGCGTGTGACGGGGGCATGCGGCGCGGTCGTCGCCGTGCCGCTGCGCAGCCGTTCGCGGACGATCGGGGCCGTCGTCGTCCTCGACCGAGCCGCGTCGTCGGTCGAGCCGAAGCTCGGCAGTGGCGTCGCCGTGTTGTTGATGGCTGTGCTCGAAGGGCCCGCAGTCGCCCTCGATAATGCATTGAGAGTGCAGCGAGCCGAAGCGTTGTCGGTCACTGACGACCTGACGCAGTTGTACAACTCACGGTATATGAACCAAGTGCTGCGGCGCGAAGCCAAGCGGGCCTCGCGCAGCGGCCGGCCGCTGTCGCTATTGTTTGTGGACCTCGACGGGTTCAAGGCCATCAACGACACCCACGGTCATCTGTCCGGAAGCAGTGCGCTGGTCGAAGCGGCGCGTGTCATCCGTCGCTCCGGCCGCGAGACCGACGTGGTTGCGCGATTTGGCGGCGACGAGTTTGCGCTCATCCTGCCGGAGACCGGCTCGGAAGGGGCCGCGGGAGTGGGCGACCGCGTGCGCGAGCGGATCGCCGCGCACACGTTTCTGCAAAGCGAGGGTCTGGAGATCCGGCTGACCGTCTCGGTCGGAGTCGCGACGTTACCCGACGTCGCGGGGTCGGCAGAAGAGCTCGTGCATGCCGCCGACGCCGCGATGTATCGCGTGAAGGCCGCGGGGAAGAACGGCGTAATCGTTGCGCGCGGCGAAGACGCCGCGGATTGAAAGGAAATCACTTGGGACTGGGCTCGTTTCTGTCGTTTCTCTCCACCGATCTGGCAATTGACCTCGGGACCGCCAACACCTGCGTCTATGCAAAGGGACGCGGGATTGTTGTCAACGAACCGTCGATTGTCGCGGTCAATAAGGTCAATGGGCGGGTGGAAGCCGTCGGGAGGGAAGCGAAGGAGATGCTCGGCCGCACGCCGGGCAATATCGTCGCCATCAAGCCCATGAAGGACGGCATCATTGCCGACTTCGACGTCACCGAGAAGATGCTGACGTATTTCATCAAGAAGGCGCACAACGGCAATGTGTGGGTGCGCCCGCGCATCATCATCGGCGTGCCGTCCGAAATCACGCAGGTCGAGAAACGAGCGGTCAAGGACAGCGCGTATCGTGCCAAGGCCAGCGAAGTGCATCTTGTCGAAGAGGCGATGGCGGCCGCCATCGGCGCCGGGCTGCCAATCACCGAGCCCGCCGGGAGCATGGTCGTCGACATCGGCGGGGGGACCACGGACATCGCCGTCATCTCTTTGGCTGGCATCGTCTACAGCAAGGCGGTGCGCGTCGCCGGCAACGAGATGGATGAGGCGATCATCCAGTAC
>JACCSI010000357.1 GCA_013813075.1 Acidobacteriota bacterium
CTCGAAGCCCTCTCGGGCCCCCTGTTATCCCTGCTGACGCTCGCCGCGGGGGTCGCTGTGCGCCGCGCGATTACACAGGCGTCAGGGCTGATGCCCGAACTCAAGTGGCCGAACGACGTGATGGTCGGCCGCCGCAAGCTCGCCGGCATCCTCGCCGAGGGGGTGGGGTTTGGCGGAGCTGCGCCGACGGTCGTTCTTGGCACGGGCGTCAACGTGCGGAATGCCGCGCATGCCGGAGACATCGCCGTGCGCGCGACGTCGCTTGAAGCGGAACTCGGCCGAGAAGTGGAGCGCGGAGTGGTGCTGGAAGAATTGCTCGTCGAGCTGCCTGACGAGTACGACCGTCTTCGGCGCGGCAAGGCGGATGATATTCTGCGCGCGTGGCGGCAGGCGGCGCCATCGGCGGCCGGAGCAGCCGTCGAATGGACCACGGCCGACGGGGTAAGACGCGGCACCACGGCCGGTATCGATGAGAGCGGCGCATTACTGGTTCGCACCCCCGCCGGGACGGAGCGCCTCGTGGCCGGCGAAGTGCGGTGGGCGTGAGAGCGGGCGTGGGAGAGCACTTCGCCGGGTTCATTGATGCTATTAGCCATTGACGTCGGCAACACCAACATCGTAATCGGCGTCTTTCGTGACGCCGAGTCGGAGCTCCTTCACAGCTGGCGGCTGACCACCCTGCGCGAGCGCACGGCAGATGAACTGGGAATGCTGGTCACCAACCTATGTCAGCACCACGGGGTCACACCAGAGGACATCACCGGCATTGTCATGGCCTCGGTCGTACCTCCGCTCACCAGCACGATGTTGGCGATGGTCCGCAACTACTTTGGTGGTACGCCGCTCAACGTCGAACCCGCGGTCAACGGTGGCATGCCTATCCTGTACGACAATCCGAGCGAGGTCGGCGCCGATCGCGTGGTCAACGGTATTGCGGCGTACGAGGAGTACGGACGGCGCGACGAACGTTCGGTGATTGTCGTTGATTTTGGAACCGCGACGACGTTTGACGCCATCTCCGCGAAGGGCGAGTACCTCGGCGGCGTGATTTGCCCTGGGCCGCAGATTTCTGCGGACGCGCTGTTTCAGCGCGCGGCGCGGCTGCCGCGCATCGACGTGCGTAAGCCCGATCGCGTGATCGGCCGCACCACGGTCGAGTCGATGCAGGCAGGGTTGTTCTGGGGATACGTCGATATGGTCGAAGGACTGGTCCGGCGGATGCGCGCTGAGTTGGGCGGCAACCCAGTCGTGGTCGCGACGGGCGGCCTCGCGGTGCTGGTGGCGCCGGAGACGACGCTCATCGATCACGTCGAAACGGAACTAACCCTCCGTGGGTTGCGCATCGTCTGGCAGCGGAATCGGGGTGCGTAGGGTGTCTTACGAAGCCGCGAGTGGGGGCGTGTCTTGGCGGCCCGCCAGGTCGAGAGCGCTGACCTGGACCACGTCAACGCAAACGACCGCGAGCATGAGAATGGCACAGTGTTGAACCGCACCGTGTGTTGAGTGTGATGATCGAGCCAGAAAGTTATTGTCGTGAACTCGAAGCGTATTTATGCCGGAAGAATGAGGGCCACCTGATTCGCATCTCCGGTCCGGCATTCGAGCAGGTGTCGGGATGGGCCAGAGAAGGCATTCCCATCAAAGTCGCGTGCGAAGGGATTGATCATTACTTCGAGCGTTACTATCGCAAAGGGCCGCGACGGCGACCGGTGCGCATTGAGTTTTGCGACGCCGACGTCCGTGATACGTTCGACGCCTGGCGGCGGGCGGTGGGTGTACAACGCACGGACGACACGCCGGTTCGACCGCGATCGTCGCTGGCGTCGCATATCGAGCGCGTGATCGCACGGCTGACAGCGCTGCGCGCGAGCTCGCAGGCGGCGCGGCCGTTTCACGATCTGCTCGACCGCATCGCCCGCGAACTGGACGGCCTCCAGCCGAACGCCAAATCCGCTCGAGGCGAAGCACGTGAGGCGCTGTTGACGCATCTCGCGACGCTCGACCGCACCTTGCTGACCTCAGTGACTGAGGTCGTCGACGAGACCTTGCGTACTGTGGCGGTCGCGAGCGCAAAGGAGCAACTGGCGCCGTTTCGCGATCGCATGGCCCCGGAGGCGTATCACCGCGCCTGCACTGCAGCGATGGAACATCACCTGCGCGACCATTTTGGGCTGCCGACCATCACGTTTGACTGAGACGATGTGCGAATGAAACCCGGCGACCGGCTCACGCTGACCGTCGAGAGGCCCGCCGCCGGCGGGCGGATGATCGCGCGGCACGATGGCGCCATTGTGCTCGTGTCGGCGGTGATTCCTGGTGAAACGGTCGAGGCCGAAGTCGAGAAGATGCAGCGCGGCACGATCTGGGCGCGGCCGACGCGCATCCTGCAGCGGTCAGCCGATCGGGTCGCGCCAGAGGGCGATTGGAGATGCGGCGGCAACGTGTTTGCGCACATGTCGTATGACCGGCAGCTCGCGATCAAACGCGAGATCGTTCGCGATGCCTTCACCCGAATCGGCCGGATGACGACGCCGGAACATCTGCCCGTGATCGGATCGGCCGTGGACGGCTACCGCATGCGCGCCAGACTCCATGTGCAGGGTGCGCGCGTTGGCTTTTTCCGCGAAGGCACCCATCAGTTGTGCGCGGCCGGGCCCACGCGTCAGCTTCAGCCCGACACCGTCGAGTCGCTGGAGAGGCTGGCGGCAGCGCTCGAGTCGCATCAGCCCGCGCGCATCAGCGAACTCGAGGTGTCGGAAAGCTGCGACGCCGGCCAACGAGTGGTGCATCTGGAGATTGCAGAGGCCGCAGACCCAGCGCGACTTGGGCCGCTGCCCCAGGTCCCGGGCGTGACCGGCGCGTCGTGCGGTCACGCAACCGGTGATC
>JACCSI010000368.1 GCA_013813075.1 Acidobacteriota bacterium
GCTCGAGGCTGCTGCCGGGCGCGACCGCGCCGCCCGAGAGGAAGCCGCGCAGCAGCCGGCACGCCAGGGTGTGGTGGTGTTTGGCGGCGAATCGCGCGTCATCCTCGAATTCCAGGACGATCGCCTCCAAGTGTTCTACCTGCTCGATATCGTGAACAACGCTCGCACGCCGATCGACGTGGGGGAACCGATGTATATCGTGTTTCCGGAAGGGGCGACCGGTGCCGGTGCGCTCGACGGGTCATCGACGCTTGCTGTTGTGCAAGGAGATCGGCTGCGTATCAATGGCCCATTTCCGCCGGGCACGACGCAGGTGCAGGTCGGGTATCGCTTGCCGTATCGCGGCGAGACCGCGACGCTGTCACAACAGTGGCCGGCGGCGATCGAGCAGCTGTTCGTCGCCGCGGAAAAAGTAGGCGAGCTGCAGATTGCATCGCCGCAGTTCCAGCAGCAACAAGAGGCCAACGCCGGCGGCGCGCCGTTCCTGATGGCCACCGGTGGCCGCATCAACGCCGGCGACACCTTGACGGTGACGCTGACCGGTCTGCCGCATCAGAGCACGCTCATTCGAGACGTTGGCCTCGGCACCGGCCTGCTGATTCTGCTGCTGGGTTTCTGGGCGGCCGTCGGCGGACGCGGCATCCGCAAAGGGCACACCGAGACGCTGACACGACGCCGCGAGAAACTGTTTGCGGACCTGGTGGCGCTCGAGCAGCAGCATGGGCAGGGACGCTTGGATAAGGCGCGCTACGGGTCGCGCCGGCAAACGCTCGTTGTAGAACTGGAGCGAGTGATGGGTGAACTCGACCGGGCTCCGGTGGGTGGCGGCGGGGATCTGGCTGCGTGAGCCTGGACTTCACAGAGGTTGCAGTTTCCAACGTCGCGCGTCATTACGGGCGTCGCAAGGCGCTCTCGCAAGTCTCGTTCGCGTGCAGCGCCGGCGAGGTGGTCGGCCTGCTCGGCCCCAACGGCGCCGGCAAATCCACATTACTGTCGATTCTGGCGACGCTCGTCGAGCCCTCTGCCGGCGAGGTCACGTACGGCGGCTACCGCGCTGCCGCCGCGGGCGCGGCCGTTCGTGCGCGCGTTGGCCTGCTCGGCCATGATTTGTATTTATACCCGGAGCTGTCGGCGCGCGAGAACCTGGCGTTTTTCGCGCGGCTCTATGGACTGCCTGATGTAGATGCGCGCGTGCAACGCGGCCTCGAGTACGCCAACCTCGTGGACCGCGCCGACGACCAGGTGCTGGGGTTCTCCCGCGGCATGCGCCAACGTCTTGCCCTCGAGCGTGCGCTCGTGCACGGCCCGCGGCTGTTGCTGCTCGACGAGCCGTTCACGGGTCTGGACCAATCGTCCGCGGCGGCCCTGGTCGGCCGGCTCAGGGGCCTCCAGGACGACGGTTGTCTGATTATCGCGGCCACCCACGACCTTGACGTCGCCGAGGGCTTGCTCACCCGCGTGCTGTTTCTCCGGCAGGGCCGGATCGTGTCTGCGGAGGAGGGAGGCCTTGGCCTGCGGACGCGCTATCAATTGGCGATGCGCGCGTCATGACCGCTTTTTTTCGTGTCGCGTGGCTGATCTTCCGTAAAGACCTGGCGGTCGAGGCGCGCAGCTGGGAACTCGTCTCCACCACCGTGTTCTTCTCGGTGGCCTGTCTGCTGGTCTTCTCGTTTGCGCTCATTAACGAAGGGCAGGCGGTGGGGGACGTGGCTGCCGGCATTCTGTGGGTCGCCATTGCGTTTTCCGGCACGCTCGCCCTCGGCCGCACGTTCGAACGCGAGCGCCAGACTGACACGCTACGGGCCTTGATGCTGGCACCAGCCGATCGTCCGGCGCTCTACGTCGGGAAGCTGCTCGGTATCTTGTTTCTGATGCTGTTGACCGAGGTGATTCTGGTGCCGCTCGTGGCCCTGTTTTTTCAAGCGCCGATCGTCGACTGGCCGCTGCACCTCGCGGCGCTGTTGCTGGCGGGGACGCTCGGCTACGCCGCGGTGGGGACCCTGTTCGCCGCGATGCTCGTCCGCGCGCGCAGTCGTGATGTGATGCTGCCGATTTTGTTGTATCCCATCACTGTTCCGGTAATCATTGCAGGCGTGCGCGGCACCGCGGCCCTTTTCCAGGAGACGCCGGATGCGGCGCTGGCGCAATTCTGGCTGGCGCTACTGGTGTTCTTCGATGTGGTGTTTGTCACGCTTGCATTGTGGACGTTCGAGCCGGTGATGACCGAGTGAGGGGACGAGCCCAATGACAAACACAGCGAGTCGTCATGCGTAAGTACACGCACATCCTGCTCGGCGCCGCCCTTCTGGTTTTTGCGCTCGCGCCGGTGCTAATTCACCGCGCCCCGTATGAATCGACCATGGGCCTGGTGCAGAAAATTTTTTACTTCCACTTGCCCGGCGCGCTCATGATGCTTTTCATTGCGCTCTTCGCCGGCGTGATGAGCGGCATCTTCCTGTTCACAAAGAAGCCGTGGGCCGACCATTACGCGCTGGCGGCGGCGGAGCAGGTGGTGCTGTTCGGCGCCATGACCCTGGTCACGGGGCCGCTGTGGGCGCGGAAGGCGTGGGGCGTCTGGTGGGAATGGGACGCGCGCCTCACGTCGAGTCTGTTGCTGTGGATGATCTTCATTGCCTATCTCCTGCTGCGCCGATTTGGCGGGCCGGGCTCCGACAAGCTCGGGGCCGGCATGGCGCTGTTCGCCCTTGCCAACGTGCCGTTCATTTACGTGTCGGTGAACTACTGGCGAACGTTGCATCCCAAGACGACCGTGGTGCCGAATCTGGTGCCGCCGATGGCGGGCCCGATGTGGTGGGCGTTTGCCGGCTTTGTGTTGATGTCCCTGGTGCTGTTCGCCTTGCGTGTGCAGCAGGAGGAACAGCGTGCGCGGGTGGAAGCGCTCTACCTGGCCGCTAATGAGGGTTAATGCGAATCATTCGAACAGTCACGCTTGCGTTGAGTCTGTGCCTGGCGCTCCCGGCACTCGTTGGCGCGTCCCAGCCGTCGCCGCCGCAGCCCGCTCAGGAGGAGTTTGTCCCGCTCGATCAACTGCCACCTGAAGCGGAACTTCCGGCCGCACCGATGGTGATCGCGGCGTACGTCTTTGTCTGGGCTGCGTTCGTGGTCTACATCTTCTCGATCGCGAAGCGTCTCAAGAGGCTCGAGGCCGATCTGCGGACGCTCGAGCAGGGCCGCCGCGGCGAAATCCTGCGATGACCTCCGCGCACTTCATCTACATCCCCGTCTGTATCCTGATCGGACTCGTGTTTGGTTGGATTCTTGGCGGTCGCGCCGCCCGCGATGCCTACCTGGCGGAATTGCGACGTCGAGAGCAGCGAGCGGAAAAGCCGAAGCCGTCGTGACCTTCGCGGTTACCGCCCCCGCGCGAGGCGTTGAGCGAGCACGTCGGGCAGGCCCTCGGCCAGAATGCGGGCCTGCGCTTTCTGCACCGGATACTCGGCGCGGTACATCGTCACTTCCCGCCGTTTGGTATCGGCAATCGCAAATCCGGCCCGCGGGTCGCCGTCGCGCGGCTGGCCCACCGAACCGGGATTGAGCAGGTGCCGGGCGCCGTCCGCCAGCGGCAACACCAGCGGCCGCGCCTCGTCCAAGGTCGTCAGCGTGAATTGGTCGCCCGTCAAGGCGTACCCCACTTGCACGTGCGTGTGGCCGAACAGGCAGACCGGACGCTGCATGGCATTCAAGGCTCGCAACGCGTCGAGATCGTCGAACACATACGCATCCTCGTCGAACGGTGTGCCGTGACAAATCTCGAGGAGTTCATCGACGACGAAGGGGCCCGCCGGCAGGGCGGCCAGCCAGGTGCGGTTTTCGGTCGTCAGCGCGTCGTAGGTCCAGCGGATGGCGTTGCGCGCCACGGCGTTGAAGCCTTCGGCGCTCTCCACGCCCGCGCCGACCTTGTCGTGGTTGCCGCGGATGAGCGCAGAGGGAGCCAACGCCCGTACCCTCTCAACCACAGCATTGGGATCCGCGCCGTAGCCAACGAGATCTCCGAGCACCAGGAGGCGGTCGTAGGCCAGATCCCCGGCCACCTCCAGCACCGTCTCCAGGGCCTCCATGTTTGCGTGAATGTCGCTCAGAACGAGGTAGCGCATCTCTAGCCGTCCGTGGTCCGCGTCCAACGTCGCCGCGAGCGCGGCGAGGCCGGCTGGCTAGGCGCACCGACCGAGAAAGTTGAGCATATTTGAGGGAGATGCCATGCCGATAGACGGGATGCCTTGCCGCTTGAACGCTGAGGAAGTCGCACCACGGGCTGCTAGGCCTCGAGCCACTCGACGATCTGGTCCACGAGCTCCTCGACGGAGCTCTTGCCGGCGTCGAGTCTGTGGTGCGCGTGGCCGTATGCCATGAGCCGCTGATTATAAAGTCTTTCCATCTCAATGCGGTCGGCGGCGAGTGGACGGCGCCCATCGACCGGGACGCGGTCGAGGATGGTGGCAAACGGCGCGTCCAGCCAGAGCACCGCGCCGTCTCGGAGCATCAACTCGCGCGTCGCCGCATCGACGATAGTGCCGCCGCCGGTCGCGACCACGGACCCGCGGTCCGCCAGGAGTGCGATGAGCTCCTGGCGTTCCACCCCCCGAAAGTAGGGCTCGCCCTCTTGCCGGAAGATGGTCGAGATATCGCGACGTTCGCGTTGCTCGATGCGGTCGTCGATGTCCTCGAATTTCCAGTCGAGCCGACGCGCGAGCGCGCGTGCCACCGTGGTTTTACCGGCCCCCATGAAGCCGACGAGGTAGACCTTGTCGGCCTTCACGCGCGCAGCCGATCGAGGTCGCTGAAAAACGACGGGTAGGAAACCGCGGCTGCGTCCGCGCCCTCGATCGTGACGGCGCCGGTGGCGGTGAGGCCGGCAACGGCAAACGCCATCGCCAATCGATGATCGTCGTGCGCGTCGGCTGTGCCGCCGGCCAGCCGCCGTGCACGAATGTGAAAGCCGTCGGGCAGTTCGTCCGCATCGGCGCCGAGTGCCCGCAGGCCAGTGACCAGGGCGGTGATACGGTCGCTTTCCTTGACGCGCAGCTCGGATGCGCCAGTGACGCGGAGCCCGCCGCCCGCCGTCGCAAGTACGGCAAGCACTGGTAATTCATCGATGATTGACGGGACCATGTCGGGGCCGAGCTCCAGCGATCGAAGTTGCCCAGCCCGTATCTGAATGCGGCCCACGGGTTCGTGTTGCCATTCGTCGGTCTGTTCGGCCTCGACGTCAACACCGAATCGACGAAGGACGTCGAGCAGCGCCCAGCGCGACGGGTTGAGGCCAACGCCTTCGATCGTCACCGCCGACCCCGGAAGGGCGGCGGCGGCGACGGCCGCGAAGGCCGCCGATGAAAGATCGCCCGGCACACGCGCCACGCATCCGCGCAGCGGCTGGCCGCCTTCCAGTTCGACCCGAGCGCCCACGCGATCGACCGTCCCACCGAATGCCATCAGCGCACGCTCCGTGTGGTCCCTGGTAGGCGTCGATTCGGTCACACGGGTGCGGCCCGCCGCCTGCAGGCCGGCCAGTAGCACTGCACTTTTTACCTGCGCGCTCGGCACGTCGGCGACGAAGTCGATGCCAGTGAGTGCGGCGCCAGTGATGGTGAGCGGTGGGCAGTCACCCGGTGCCGCCTGAATCACAGCGCCCATGCGCTGAAGCGGCCCGATGATCCGCCGCATCGGGCGGCGGGACAGCGAGCGATCGCCGGTCAGCGTCGAAGAGAACGAGTGAGCGGCCACGACCCCAGTCAGCATGCGCATCGTGCTCCCGGAGTTGCCACAATCGAGGGGCCGGGACGAGGCGTGCAGCCCGCGCAGCCCGACGCCGTCGATCATCAGAATTGGCGGTTCGCCGGGTGTGTCGGATGCGACACGGCGCACCGACACGCCCAGCGCGGCCAGGCAGTGCAACGTGGACGCACAATCGCCGCCGGGCGCGTAATGGTGGATCGTGCTGCGGCCGAGTGCGAGCGCCGCGAACAACGCATAGCGGTGAGAAATCGATTTGTCACCCGGGACGCGAAGAGTGCCGCCCACGCGCCGGGCGGGCTGAACGATGACCTGATGGGCGATATGCACGAGAAACAGCTATATTACTAACCCGGACGCCGAATGACGCACTCGCCCACGGTCCGTCTCGAATTTGGCAGCGCCTTCGACATGCTTGACTTCGTGCAGGTGGTCAGCGACTACATTGGTCGCATGGCCGGCCTGGACGAGGAAGCGCTCCACTGGGTGAGTGTGGCGGTGCGCGAGTCGGTGGTCAACGCCATCAAACATGGCAACCAGAACGACGAGTCGAAACGCGTCGTGGTTGAATTCACGCCGCTGCCGTCGCATGCCCCCGAGGAGTTAGTGATCCGCGTCGAGGACGAGGGCGAAGGCTTCGACCCCGAAGACCTGGCCGATCCACTCGCGCCGGAGAACATTCTGAAATCGAGCGGTCGCGGCATCTTCTTGATTCGCAGCTTCATGGACGATGTCCATCTTGAGCGCGGCAAGACGCGCGGCATGCAGATTCGCATGACCAAAAAAGTAACGCGCGACCCGGCGCCCGCGTAGAACATAGACGGAGGGCCGGGCATCGCCGCGCCGGACCTGACCATTGACTTTTCCTGATCCACGTTTCTTAGCCACCGCCATTGAGGTCGTCGTCCGTGCCGGTGACATTCAAATCTCGCGATTCGGTTCGGCATTTCGCGTCGATAAGAAGGGGATGATCGATCTCGTCACCGAGGTTGATGTCGAGATCGAGCGCATGTTTCGCGTGCTCGTGGCCGAACGATTTCCCGATCACGACGTGCTGGCCGAAGAGATGGGGCAGACGCGCACCGGTGCCAGTCATCGCTGGGTGTTCGATCCCCTGGACGGCACGACCAACTATGCCCACGGCATCCCGATTTTCTGCTCCAGCCTGGCGCTCGAGATTAATGGCGAGCCGGTCGTCGGCGCTGTCTACGATCCCAACCGGCGGGAGTTGTTCACCGCCGAGCGCGGCATCGGCGCGTGGCTCAATGGCGAGCCCCTCCGTGTGTCATCGTCCCAGACACTGATCGATGCCGTGCTGGTGACCGGTTTTCCATACGACATTCGTGAACCCGGACGGATGGCAGACCTCATCGCACTCTTTGCCGGGTTTCTCGGGGAGGCGCGCGCGGTGCGGCGGTTGGGCTCCGCGGCCATCGATCTGTGCTGGGTCGCGGCTGGCCGCGTCGACGCGTTCTGGGAGCAGGCGCTGCAGCCCTGGGACGTGATGGGCGGAGGGCTGATCGTGCAAGAGGCCGGCGGCCGTGTGACGGCGCTGGACGGTGGACCCTGGCGCGCCGGCGATGGCAACCTGGTCGCCTCGAACGGCTATATTCACGACGCCATGCTGGCGGTCGTGCAGCAGCACCGGCGTCCCTAAGTCAGGACAGAACGGCTGGCACAAGCTCTGCTTCCTCTCCGTCATGCCTCGCCTACTTGACCTCGGAGTTCATATGCGTTCCCCACTCGTGTGGTCGGTCGTCTCGGTGTTGACTATCGGTCTCCTGAGCGCCGACGCCGCATTTGCACAGCAACAATCGCTCAACTTCAACCTCGGGTACTTCACGGTCCGAGGCGAGGACGCCCGCGTCGACGGCGACGCCCTGGTGCAGAACCGCGATCTGTACTTGTTTGACTTCAAAGACTTCAACAGCCCCTCGATCGGCGTCGATTACCTCGTCGGGCTCGGTGAGTTCCTTGAGGTCGGCGCAGGAATCGGCGTGACCACTCGCGGCGTCGACACTATCTACGACGACTTTGTGAGGCCCGATGGCTCGGAGATCCAGCAGGAGTTGAAACTGCGCATCGTGCCGATGACGGCGACGGTTCGGGTGTTGCCACTCGGCCGCTCAGCCGCGTTCCAGCCCTACGTGGGCGGTGGCATTGGCATCTATCGCTGGCGCTATGCAGAGACGGGTGATTTCGTCGATTTCACCTTGGCGGGTACGCCGATTTTTCGCGACAGTTACGTCGGCACGGGCACGTCGTTCGGTCCGGTCGCGGTCTTCGGCGCACGCGTGCCAATCGGTCTGAACGCGTCGATTGGTGGAGAAGTGCGCTATCAGCGGGGGGAGGGCGACCTTGACGAGCGCGACTTCCTCGGGCCGAAGATCGACCTCGGCGGAGTTCATTACTCAGCGACATTTGGACTCCGCTGGTAGGTGCGCAGCACATCGCGTTCAAGAACCCTGGTTGCGAACTCGGTGGTAGAGGCTGACGTTCCCCCCGGAGCAGACTTTCGTATAGTCCTCGAGTAGGCGCGGAAGCTGGCGGTGCCGTTGCACAATGGCATCCCCGCCTTCCGCTTCTTCTTCGACCATCACCCACTCCACGAGAGGCGCGGGCCCACGCGTAAAGGCGCTGTCCCAGATGGGTCCGTTGCCTTCGTGCAGGAAGTCGCGAATGTCGAACCCAGAGGCAGACATTTCGTGCATGTAGTGCCCCAGCGCCCCCATGCTCATCATGATCGCACCGCCGCGATATCGCGCCTGCAGGCACGCAGTGACCAGCGCGCGCGGCTGAGTCTGCTGATCCAGTTGCGCCTCGCGAATCATGGCAGCGGACTGATCGAACGGGCGCGATTCGTCGAGCACGAACGCCAGCACCCCAAGCGCGACCACCGGCGCCAGACGCCGGAGCAGGCCCGTCGCAAGTCCGACACTAACTGCACCGGCCATCACGAGGGGAATTTCGTAGCGGATGCGGAACGGGTGACCCGCCAGATAGGCCGCCAAGGGCAGCGCCGCTGCAGCAAACAGCGAGAGCGGGACGAGCATCGGCGACCGGCCAGCCGACCACAGCGCGACGAGCGTCACGGCCGACAGCGCCACCAGCGAGAAGCGCAGCAGCCACGCCCCCGCAAGCAACTCGACGCCGTCGACAATGTTTGTGAAGACCGCGACCGGTTGACCGCGTAGCGTTTCGTCCGGCACGAAGAAGCCGCCGCTGACGAACCATTCACCCACCGTAATGCGACTGAACACCACGAACGTCAGCACCGTGATGAGCGGATACAGTGCCAGCCGTGCGTAGACGGGCAGCACGAATCGGAGAGAGTGACCACGTCGCCACCACGCAAATGCGGACGCCGCAAAGCAGCCGGCGGTAATCGGCCACGCCTCGTAACGGGTCAGGCACGCCAGCACTGTCACCCATCCGGCGGCTACCGGCACGCGCAATTGGCCTGCGAGCACCCATCGCGTGACAAGGAACACCTGCAACGTCGTCAGGCCGAACAACAGGGGCTCGGTCATCGGCGTGCTCTGCAAATAGAGAATGTTGGCGTTGGTGGCGAAGAGCGTCGCCGCCAGCGCCGCGCCGGCGCGCGACGACGTCAAGGCGAGGACGGTGGCGGCAATCGAGGTCGCGGCGAGCGCATGCGACAGGATGGAGACGCCGATGGCGAACAGGCCGGTCCGGTAGAAGAAGTCGATCTGCACGGGCAGCATGTTGATCAGATGGGGCAACGGCAGCCACACGGCCCCGATCTGCTCCCAGCCAGGCGTCAGGCTGTCGAGAATGCGTCTGGAGACGACGAGGTGCGCCTTCGCGTCGTAGTGCGAGAGTGTCAGGCCCAGGCGGGAGTAATACAGGGCCGCCGTGACGCCAAGCCCCATGGCGAGGGTGCCGATAATCAGAGGCAGCCTCGGCAGCCGAAGCCCGCCAGGCATCTCGGGCACGCCCGGCACCGTCGCCGCAGTAGCCACGTTATAATCATGGCCTGTTCTTGATGACTCCGGAGCTTTCAATTGTCGTTCCCGTCCTCAACGAGTCGCCCAACGTCAAGGATTTATACGACGAGTTGACCACGACGCTCGTCAATGGTGGGCGCTCCTACGAGATCATCGTCATCGACGATGGCAGCACGGACGATACGTTCGCGCGGTTCGCGGCGCTGCAGGCGCGCGACCCACATCTTCGTGTCATTCGCTTTCGCCGCAACTTTGGTCAGACCGCGGCGTTTGCCGCCGGCTTTGCCTACGCGCGCGGCAAGATGGTCGTCACAGTGGACGGCGACCTGCAGAATGACCCTGCCGACATCAAGCGGATGGCGGACAAGATCGAGCATCAGGGTTTCGACATCGTGTGCGGCTGGCGCAAAGACCGCAAAGACCGTATGTTCACCCGTCGCATCCCCTCGATCCTTGCCAATAAACTGATCTCGTGGGCGACAGGCGTCGAACTGCACGACTACGGCTGCTCGCTCAAGGTGTTCCGGTCCGAGGTCGTGAAACCACTGCGTCTCTATGGCGAGATGCATCGGTTTCTGCCGGCGATCGCCAGCCAGTTTGGCGTGCGCATCGATGAAATGATCGTCAACCACCGGGCGCGAGTGGCCGGCACCTCGAAGTACGGGTTGTCGCGAACGATTCGAGTGGTGCTCGACCTGCTGACCGTTAAGTTTTTGCTCAATTATTCGACCCGGCCGCTGCAGATTTTTGGTCTGCTTGGATTCGCCGCCGGTTCGCTTGGCGGCGTCATTATGGCGTGGCTGGCGTACGTGCGGTTGATTGAGCGTCAGGCCATTGCCGATCGCCCGTTACTGTTGCTCGGGATGCTGCTGCTGTTCATCGGGGTGCAACTGGTGACGTTCGGCTTGCTTGCGGAGTTGCTGGCGCGCACCTATTACGAATCGCAGAACAAGCCGGTGTACGCCATCCGCGAAATCCGGCAGACGCCAGAGTTGGCGCCTGTGGAGCAATAGGTTGGAGAGCCCAGGTGGTGATGCGCAGCAAGGTAAGGGCTTCAGCCCTGCCGCCAAGGGCGCTCGGCCACATGACCCTCGCATCA
Organism: Acidobacteriota bacterium; assembly: GCA_013813075.1. Taxonomy (GTDB): domain Bacteria; phylum Acidobacteriota; class Vicinamibacteria; order Vicinamibacterales; family UBA2999; genus JACCSI01. The sequence continues at coordinate 10,819 of JACCSI010000368.1, forward strand.
CCGTCATCCAGCGCGAGTTGTTCGACGAGAATAAATCGAACGTCGCCAAATACCGCGATCTCGTCATCGGCCGGCCGGGCCTCGGGCCGCTGGTCGGTTATGAGCTGGTGATGATGCTCACCTCGTGGGTGCCCGGAGCGCTCGGCCTGTTTCTGCGCTCGAAGCTGTATCCGATGATTCTTGGCAGCGTCGGTCGCAAGGTGGTGTTTGGCGTGAACGTCACGATTCGCCACCCGCACAAGATTCATATCGGCGACAGCGTCGTCATTGACGACCAGTGCTGCCTCGACGCCAAGGGTACCGACAACAAGGGCATCACGATCGGCACGGGCGTGTTCGTTGGCCGCAACACGATTTTGAGCTGCAAAAACGGCGACATCATCATCGACGACCACGCCAATCTCGGGTTCAATTGCGAAATTTTTTCGGCGTCGCGCGTGCGCGTCGGCAAGAGCATTCTGATGGCCGCGTACACCTACCTTGTCGGCGGTGATC